>NZ_JACJQU010000010.1 GCF_014696825.1 Anabaena sphaerica FACHB-251
CAGTTAATGAATTAGAAACTCACCTAATTTTATCTAAACGAGTAGGATTATGCTCAGAAAAAGACATTGAAGTAATTCTTAACTTATTACGAGAAGAAAGCCGAATGATTATTAGTCTTATCAAAAGACTAGAAAATTGAAATTTGTTCCCTGTTCCCTGTTCCCTGTTCCCTGTTCCCTCCTCTCAACTTGTCAGTTTAGCATAACAAGTACCGAAGAACCCTAAGAATTCAAAATTGGTTTGATAACTTTATTAAAAATGATTGCCAAATCTTACCTATTACGGTTGAGATTGCTAAACTTTGTGGTGAATTACGAGGTCAACAAAGGTTAAGCGGTAAAACAGTTACTCAAGCTGATATGATGATTGCAGCTACAGCCCAAATATATCAACTAACTTTAGTCACGCGCAATATTCGTGATTTTGATAGTTGTGCTATCCCCCTTCTTAACCCTTTCACTTAATCCCAAAGATTTTTATAATTTGAGATTTTCTTGAAATATAGATTAATGATACTACTGAATGAAGTGCTGGATATGGGTTATGGGTTATTGAATAATAAAAACTGTTATTTGGGTGATTTATTTATAGTTGCCAAAAGTTGACTATCTGCAACTTGATAACGATTACCATTAAAACAGTAATTTAATTGCCGTAACTGCTGTTTTTCTGTCTGCAATACCCGCATACAAGGTAAAGACTGATTCCTAGTTTCTCCTACTGCTAATAATTGCTTTCCTGGTGGTAAATTGGGATTTAGATAAGTCAAAAATACCTGTGTAATTTGTTGATTTGATTTGAACCAATAACCAGCATACAGACAACCCAAAGCACCACAAACTTCTGGAGTATTAAAATTAAAAAGTCTGAAATTCCCATCTTTTACTCCCACATCCCAAACCAGTATATTTTCAACAGCAGCTTTGGTATTTAATTCTGTATTATCTCTAATCACTTGTTGTAAAACAGGAGTAGAAATAACATTAACAGCTTTTTTCCAATTCAGAGTTGCAGCATTCAAACTACACCCTACCAAGCTCAAAATCATAGAAAGTAACAAAAAGATACTGAAACCAATGCGAAACCAATGCACTCCATAACGTATTCTCATAGAAGGTTCTGGTAATTGATATCCTGTTGTTTTCAGTGAGTTAGACTGAGGAGAAGATGCTGATAAAGAAACAACTTCTCTTTCTGCTATTGCTTGCTCAAATTGCTTTTCCGAATGTAAATTATTATCAGGGGTTTGCTTTGTGTTTAGTTCTGAAGATATAGATTTACTGGATAAATTAGTCATAAAACCACCTCACTCAGTGCAAAATTACCGTAAGTATTCAAGCAATCAATAAAGCTACGCTATTAAATATAGGATTGGTATTTGATTTTTGAAATTATCTATGTAGAGAGGGAACAGGGAAAGTGTACGGAGAGTTTGTCAAGAATCAAATATGATTCCTATATTAAGCGTCTTTATTTTCTGATTTGTGAATCCTGACCGTATTTCCTAATCTAATTAGCAATGTTTGGAGTATCATTCATGTATCTAAAAGTTAAACTAGGAATACAAGTCAAAGTTCCATTATCGCTGTTATTATTGCTATACAAAGCTAAAACAGTTCTGCCATAATCTTGAAGACTAAGACGACCAAAAGCATCGGAACTATTTGCATCAACTTTGCTATTATTACCACCAAAATGCTTTTGTGCTACTCGCTCAATCAATCGTTCACCAGTGAATAATTGTCCAGTAATAGGGTCAATTTCACCTTGAGTTACTTGAATTTTGTTAGCGATATCAGCCATAAAAGCCTTATCCTGATCCGCAGGAGGAAAAAACTCAAATAATTCAGCTTCAGTGGGTTGATAACCTTGTCTTACCTGATTAAGAAACTTTTCTCCTCCCGGTTTACCAGCTATCAAATTTACTGCATAGAGGTTATAACTCATGAACTGATACCGTCCCAAACCTCGACCACAATTTAACCCGTTATCCGCACAGGTATATACACCAACTGCTTGATAATCTCCACTACCAGCACGTTCAATTTCAGCAATTGCATTTCCCAGCAATTGCAAATTAACACCAGAAAAAGATTGATTGACTTTTGAGCGATTAATACTGGTAAATGGGCAAGGATTAATTTGACTTATTGTGCTATTTTGATTAGGGTTATTTCTGATTTCTCTTTTTGCACCTGTTGGTGTAGAAGTAGTATTTACACTCTGCTCATTCCCATTGTCCAATTTACCTACAAACATCAGCGCATTTACCTTATAACTGAAAAAAGGAATCGGTCCGATAAAATAAGGTGTGCAACCCATCCTCCAAGCACAGAAGCGAAAATATAACGCTGTATCTACGGTATCTGTGGTTTCATCTGCTTCCATTACCACCACTTTAAACGCTTTCCCAAAGGGTAAACGTCCGGTTGGTTCTCGTCCATTGTTAACTGCTTTGAGTATCCCCCAACCTCCCTCAACTTCTTGGTATTTACCGGATATCCATTGCTTACCTTCTAAAGATGAGCGATCGCTTGCACCAACATTCTCCAAATCATCCAATTCTACGTAAGCACAGTCTGTTTGAGTACAGGGTAGAGAAAATCCTTGCACGTCAGAACCAGAAATAGTGTTTTGACGGTGATTTTCTGCTGTTCCATAAACTGCATCAATTCGCATTACTAAATTACCAATTTCAATGATAGGATTAGGCATCAATCCTAAAGGTACTTGTCCCAGTCCAGGAACATTTTTAACGAAGCTATTCATCCAATTGGTTAAATCTTGAATTGGTACTGTTTCTAAGTTAGGAATTGAAGTTAGGGAAAACTTTGACAAGTCAATTTCTTTCAGTTGCATTTGTCCAATTTGGTACTGTTTAAGTACCTGAGATAATGTTAAATTTGCTGGGTTAATTCCCTTTGTTTCCAGTAAAGCAGTAACAGGTTGAATATCTTTGACTGGTGTTTGAGCTAATTGAGGAACAACGTTAGCTAAATGACTCAATGTTTGTTCTTCAATTAGAGGAAATTCGCTCAAAGCGATGTTGGTTAAATCAATAGATGTAATATCTGCAATAGCTTGTAAAGAAAATTGTTCTGCTTGCAATGCTTCACTGATATCTCCCATTTTTAAATATTCGTCGGGAGTCATTCCTACAGTCCAAGTTCGACTAATGTCATAACCTAAAATTTGATTATAGGGACTACCATCAATTGCACCAGATTGATTGATACCTGGTAGTTGACTAAGAGAAATTTGCTTCCAGTCTGGGAGTAAAAGTTTGTTGGTAGGTAATCGAGATTGAGCATTGGCAACTTCTACAATTCTAGTAGGTAAACTGCCATTGTTATATCTGCTATTGGCAGCTTGCGCGGTAATATTGTAGATAATGAAAGTGATGACAACTAGAACAAATATCCATTTTTTAGTAATGTTCATAATTTTAGTTTGAAAACATCACACAATAACCAATAATTCGCAATTATGTAGTTTGCTTTCGCGTCACATTAATATGAATTATTAATCACGAATTATTTCTATGGAAACTGAACTCTAATTAACAGGGGATTCGCTTTTTAAATGCAACAGAATTTTATTGTTATTTTTGGAGCATAAGTTGGAGTAAAAGCAAGGGTTACAACTCTAGTTCTGGTGATGTTGACTGCTGCTTTTTATTGGATTTATAACCCGAATCTGAACCATATCCTGGTAATTTGGGATTGGGATTAGCAGATGATTCTGTATATGCTGTATCGCCAAAGTTGATTTCAAAAACATTTTCTTGATAGCCATGTTCAAATATGTCTGTTTCCCAAGGATTACTATTATCTTCATCACCAGATTCCTCAATACTATAACCAGGAGACTGATAACCATTGACAGACTTTAATTGATTATTTTCATCTTCAAAATTTTGATTTAATGCGTGTTTTTTATTCATTGCTATTACCTGAACAACAATACTATTCAATAATGGACAATTAACAATTGATAATTGACAATTACCTCTTAATACTACTCGTTTAAGCCTTTTTTGGACATGACAAATAACGGTATTTCAAGGGTAAAAGCCTTATTTATTTCGTTAATAGAGCAGTATTGAATTACCTCTTACTAATTGGGAGAGGATTGAAAAATAGGGATTTTTGAAAAAAGAGGTTGAAAACCTTGAATGAAAGAATATTAATTGTCAATTATCAATGGTCAACTATCAACTAATTAATAACAGCATAAAAAATTAATTGAGTAACAGCAATAACCGATTGGCTAATTATTTATTAGCCGATTGGCTATTTTTGGTGATGCGCTCATATCGAGAAGACAAATGGAACAACTAAACTTGATTCCTGCGGAAGTAGTGACAAAATTAAAGAATCATAAAAATGCTAAACTGCCAGATAATACATTAAAGATGCTGCAAATCATGGCTAGTTTAGATACTCCTAAAGAATGGTTAGCAACTTTATTAGAAATAGCCGAATTTTCTATACACCATATTCGCTACCTGGCGGGTCCATTAGTGATTTACGGCAATTCTTGGAGTGATACAATTCCTCAATGGCTGAAGTTTGCTTGTATTCAAGACAGGTTAGAACTAATTTGCAATGAGTATGAACAAAATCAAGTTGGTGACTATGCTACACCTACAGAAGTTCTCACCTATATGATGCCAGCAACTTACGATGCACCTTTACATCGAGATTACGCTAACCTTTATCTTTGGGTAGGTAATGAAGTTTTGACTAAATACAATAAATTACCCAAAGATTGCCAGAGTTTTTATAAATTTATTGATGGAAATACCAGTAATAATGGCAGTAAATCCATTATTCATTTTCAGCAGGTAAAAAATGATTTTCACGATATTAGTCAATCAATTCGACGCAGCATAGTTAAACACGCAGCACAGCAAGGATGGGGTAAACGTCGTGTTAATGCTAAGTCTAAATTAGACGAACTTGAAAATACTAATTATGTGGAAACTTCAGTAAATTCATCTGTACAAATGAATTTGTTTTAAAGTTACCAAAAATCCTCAGTTTGAAACTTTTGATTTTAAACTGAGGAGAGGTGGCTACCCATATACTGCTTGCGGTTTGCCGGAAAGCATCACTCCAACTATTCTAATCGCAGCCACCATTAAACGAATTAGGGACAGGCTTAAGAGTCGCGCTTGCAGTAAGTTCAAATCTCTCGTTTGCACTTGGGGGGAAATACTGAACGTGTATCACCGTACCTACCGTCAAAGACTGACCACCATATCCACCACGAAATTCAGCATTAACCAGCCTGGCTCGGTCATCAGCAGAAACATTACATAAATCATCAATGCTTGTGATAGGCATGATCACCACCTCTGGGTCTGATGCTGATTCGTCTGCCTCCAGTGTCGCTTCATTCCGCAACGGCTCCACAAAACTACCTATAAAATTCCTCAGAAAATTATCCAAACACAACCCACTACAACTACGACTACCAATCACGCGAATAGTTTCCAGGTCTTGGGCGAACACAGGAGAAGCAACTGGTAGTAGCAATGCACAAGCAGTAGCCAATGAAAAGAATTTCAACATCATAAAATTACCGTAAAATCATTCAACTCCATTATTGATGTTTTTAAATACGAAAATGTTTCCTAAATTTTCCGTACCGCAATAATAGGGGTACAGCCGGGATACGGATACCGTTGACAAAATACTTATTAACGCTGGAAACCCTTATGCAATTGTTGAAAATAATCATCGAAATTTGGGAATTTGAAGCAAGTGAAAATGAAGCTATTGCTTCGTTGTTTTTGATAATCGAATCTCAATTGAATCACCATGAATATTCAACAAACTCAAGAAGTTTTAAATTATCTAATCCTGATAATTACAGCCTCTTTTACTACTGTAATGCTTGTTGACTTTGGATTAGGATTAGTGCATTTATGGCATGAAGTCTCTGCTCAAATTGAAGTTGGTACTACCAATAATACATCTGAAAAGTCAAACATTGAATTTTGTGACACAATCAATAGCAATCTTCATCTTGAAAAAGAAAATTATCATTCACCTGCAAATTCTAATTCTGTTGTTCATAGTTCTGCCAATATTGGACATAACAATGGTAATCAATCAGGTGGATCAGATGATGATTTTACCAAAGTTGAAGAAGTGAATCAATCTACTATTTCTACTAAGTTTGAAGATGACAATGGTAATCAACCAAGTGTCTCAGATGATGATTTAATAAAAGTTGAAGCAGTGAATCAATCTAATAATTCTAATACTTCAGAAAATGACAATAGTAATCAATCTAATGATAGCACTCCTTTACAAACACAACTCGAAAGCAACAATTCAATTACTGTTGACGTAGACAAAATTGATTTACGCACAGCCAGAAAAATTGCCAGCGCCATTAAAAAATCTACAAACCCTAAATCTGACTTAATTATCAAACAGAAGGTAAATGGTAAAAACGTTCCTTTAGCTTGGTTGCAAGCACAAATCAAAAATCGTTTAGAAATTGCACCAGAAATTGTTCAAACAATTATTCAAGAATTAGCTCCTAATGCAATTGATGATTTTGACGAAAATATCCAGACTCATCATATTTTACAGAAAGGTAAGCCTCAGCGTCAAGTTGGTTAGCGGGATTTTTGGCTTTTTCCTTCTTGAAAGGGGCGGTTTTAAACCTTGAATAAAACAATTATCAATTGATAATAGAGGGATTTTATATATAAATCTCTCTTTTTTTATCAAATAAATGTCAACTAAGTAAGTCGGATCAAAAAAACTAAACCAAGTACAAAACTTAAAATCTCTGAAAGTCTCTTTCATGTTGCCTTGTCATAATAACACTTTTCAACGCCTACCTACTTAATATTCATATCTAAAAAACCAAATCAATAAACTTTATGAACTATTCCCCAAAATACCCTGAATACCCAAAATACACTGTAGTCAAAGATATTCCAACTCTCAAAAGTGTTATCAAACCTTTGTTTAAATCAAAAGTTATAGCTTTAGATTGCGAAACTACAGGACTAGATCCTTTAACTGACAAAATTAGATTAATTCAAATAGCTGTACCTAATTATCCGGTTGTTATCATTGATTTACCAGCTATTTATAAACACAATAATGTGGAACATAATACTGGAGACAGGCGCACTAACATTAGTCGTTTACTACTTAACAAACTCTTCTGTAATTCCGCTTTGAAAATCGCTCATAATGCCAAATTTGAATGGCAATTTTTAAATCAAGCTGGACTACAAATTGCTGGACGTTTCTTTGATACTCAACTAGCTTACCAAGTTTTAAATGCCGGCATTAAAACCAGTGCATCTTTAGAAAATGCCACTCGTAAGCTGTTACGTATCCAACTAGATAAAACATTACAAACTAGCAATTGGCATCAACAACTAACTCCAGAACAATTACAATATGCTGCTACAGACGCTGCTATTTTACTTGACCTTTACCCGATTTTAGTCAAGAAATTAACACAGGTAAATTTGCTGAAAATTGCTCAACTTGAATTTCATTGTCTGCCTGTTGTTGCCCAAATGGAACTCAATGGAATGTTGTTTGATTTGTCTAAATGGCATAAGTTGGGTGCTTCTTTAGAAGCTGATAAAATAAATGCACTTCAACAACTTAAACAGTTGCGTTTGGTGGGTAAATCTCAATTATCTCTGTTACCAGAATTGACTGATACTGTTAATCCTAATTCTTCCCAACAAGTTTTAGCTGCTTTTCAAGCTATGGGTATTCCTGTCCAATCAACTAATCAAAAAGATTTAGTGCCTTTAGTAGCTCAATATCCTATTATTAAGGCTCTTTTGGACTATCGTCACCTTGCTAAAATTACTGCCACTTTTACTGATAGTTTACCTAAACATATTCACCCTAAAACTGGGAGAATTCACCCTAATTACTATCAATTAGGGGCGAGGTCTGGGAGATTTTCCTGTCGTCAACCACCTTTACAAACTATTCCTCGTGATGCTGCTGCTAGAAGTTGCTTTATTGCTGCACCTAACTATCAAATACTGAAAGCTGATTATTCGCAAATTGAGTTAAGAATTGTGGCGCGTTTAAGTGGTGATGCTAAGATGCGGCAAGCATACCGTCAAGGTGCTGATTTACACAAACTGACTGCTGCTTTGGTAACTGGTAAGCTGATCACGGAGGTGACAGAGGAAGACCGCAGACTGGCTAAAGCGATTAATTTTGGGCTGATTTACGGTATGGGTGCTGCTAAACTTCGCATCTATGCTGAAACTAAGTATGGTGTGACTATGACACTGGAGGAAGCGAAGGCTTTTAGAAGCAGGTTTTTTGATGCTTATTCTGGTGTGACTAAGTGGCATGAAACGATTAAGCAAGCATATTTGCGGGGTGTGAAAGAAAGTCGGACTTTGGCAGGGAGAAGACGGAGATGGGCTGATAAACCCAGGTTGGCTGAAATGCTTAATCATCCTGTGCAGGGGTTAAATGCTGATATTAATAAGTTGGCGATGGTGAAGCTTGTTAAGCCGTTAAGTAGGACTGGTGCAAGGTTGATTTGTGTTGTTCATGATGAAATTGTGCTGGAATGTCCGGAAAATGAGATTGAACAGGTTAGTAGGATTTTACACAGATGTATGGTTGCTGCGGCTGAAAAGTTTCTGAATCCTGTGCCTGTTGTGGTGGATGTTAGTGTGGGTAATAGCTGGTAAATTCTGTAAGAGTATTCCAAATAAAAAAATGCCCAATTGTTATTTCCACTGCACAGGATCTAATTGATAATAAGATTGTAATTGCTGATAAATCGCCGGATAATGAGATAACAATTGGTGTGGTTTTTCAAAGAAAGTTTCAGTCGCTACAGCAAAAAATTCTGCGGGATTCGTTGCACCATAACTATCTATGACATTATTTACACCTTGGAGAACATCGTTACAAAGGTGTTGATATGCTTCGCTCATTACTTTAGCCCAAATCGGATAGTCTGAACTGTGTTTTAAAATCGGCACACCTTCAGCTTTTCCATCTTCTTGATCTAACTGATGGGCAAATTCATGCAGGATCACATTATGTCCATCTTGCCAATTAAGAGTGTCCTGTTTTATCTGTTCCCAAGATAATATTACCTGATCTCTTGTCCATGATTCCCCTAGTCTTGCTACACGCCTTTCTTCAACAACATAATTATCAATAGCAGTCGTTTCTTTAACAATGTAAGCACTAGGATAAACCAAAATTGAACGCAGTTTAGGGAAATATTGTCCTCGTTCATTTAATAGAAGTAAACAGGCAACAGCAGCGATGATTATTTTCTTTTCTTCTGTTACCTGTAATCCTCTACATCCAATAAATTGCTTCTCTGTTAAAAATACTTGAATATGTCCTTGGAGTCGCTTTCTTTCATCATGATTCAGATAGAGATATATTGGCAGATTATTTTCAATAATGGCATTCCAAAGAGGAGGAAAAGGACGACGGTTGAGACGGTTTCTTCTCCTTTTCATGAGGATGGGATTAACTAAAATTCCCGTGATAATTAGCCCGATGATGAGAAAGACAATTATTGTTTGAATCATTCTGCGGAAAATCAGGGTATCAAATCATTTAATTTCTGATAAAAATCACACGCACCGCCCATTCCAAGAGCGATTACTACTAGGTCGTGCTGTACGCTATTGCTAAAGCTATGGAAACTCACTCAAAGAAAGATTGAACAGTCAAATCCTTGAGCGTAATAGTGAAGTTACGCTGTTCTGCTGTAGCAATGAATGAGATAATTGCCTCACAGGCCACAGCAACCGTTAACATCACTAGATTTCGTGCTAGGGGATAATCACAGACATCATCATTAACTCCAGAAGGAACACGATAAATATCATTCCAAATCACTTCTGCATAATCAGATGATAGCCCAGCATGAAGACAAGGAATGCTTTTTTGATCAGCATAATCTTTCACTGCTTGACGTGCCACACTATTGTCAAAGACATCGACAATTAGCTGGCTGTCTTGGAGTAATTGATTTGTATTTACTGGTGTCAACTCCTTTGTTTTAGCATCAACTTTAGTCCCAATTGCTCGATATAAATTGTTGGCTAAAATCTTCGCCTTAAATGCTCCCACATCAGAACGGTAGTAGGGTTGGGTGGAAAGATTACGTTCCTCAATGCGATCGCAATCAATGACAGTCAGTTTATCAAAACCAGAGCGAGCTAAGTTTTCTACAATGTTAGCTCCTAATGCACCCGCCCCACAAATTGTAATCCGATAATCTTTTAACTTTGTCATCACAGCATGGCTGCGGTAAAGCTGTTCATGAAAAAAGATACTCATAATGGGTAATAGGTAATGGGTAATTGGTAATTGAGATACACTTTTATTACTCTCGTTGTTCCATTACAGCTACTAAAGATTGCAAATCAAAATCGCGATCTCGTCCACTCAGACAAATACCAGAACTGATAACAGTTAAATCAGATTTAGCGATCGCACTACTGTGACGAACACCATCCGCAGTAGTCCAATCAACAGTCCAATAATCACCGCGATCATGGAATTGATTTAAAGAACCACCCCCCATTTTTAACGCCTTTCTCAATCGTCTTTCATCCTGTTGGGGTTGAGTAAAACCCTCAATTCTTTGACTTGCTAATTCATACACCGTGCGGATTTCTGGAGTAATACCTTTAAACTGTAATTCCTGTGAAGGAGTGAATTTTTTCACAGCAGTTTGCAGAGTTTCCACGATTTCAGGATCAGTACGGCGATCAACTTCCTCAAACCAGCAGGTTTGACCATCCCAACGAGCTATGATTTGCTCAAAGACAACACCCTCAGTTACTAAATGTAATGCGATCGGCTTCACCACCTTCAACCGTTGACGCATATCCGCTTCATTCACAGGGTATGCTAACCAAGTTTGTTTTTGCAGTTGGTATGCTAACCGCAGTCGGATTTGAGGAAAGTTTTGCAGGTATTCGGCAATTTGGGGTAAATCTGCCTCTTCTACCAGCTTTGCTGTCTTTTCATCCACAGCCTCAAAGATGCCCCAACCTGCAAATTTACTAGGCTTTGGTGTGAAGGTGTAAACCATCCCGGCTACCCTTGTGCGGACTCGTCCACCCTTGACACAGGGCGCAAGGAATTGAGTTTCAGATAACTGTGCTTCTGCATTAGCTATTTGGTTGATTAGGTTAAATATGTTAGTCATAACTAATACCAATTATTTAAAATCAGCTAAAAATTCAACCTGGAAACTCGCATAAAATCTAACTGTTTTAATTATGAATTAATATGAATATTTCCTGCGTGCAAGTTGGTGGAGCATTGCGCGTTCTCAGTTACTAGAGGGACTCCGCTGGTGAGTTGTTACACACTCTTTAAAAGATGGCTGCTTTCAAGCCTACTTCCCAGGTTCTTCGCACTCCCCGTTCACACACGCCCACTGCATTTGGCAGTGTTACTTTTCCTCTCGTACTAGTATGTAGGCTCACACGAGTTGGGTCACGCAAGAAATATATTACATCTATAATACAATAAAAGTTTGTTATTTTCCAGAAGACATAGCTTATTTGTTTGATTCCACACCCGCCCAGAAATGAATTTCCGGGCTAATAACTAAAGTTTACTAAAGTAAACTAGAGATTTTTTTGTATTTTTAGTCATCTTTAGATGACTTTTGCTATGAGGCTGGGAATTCATTCCCAGTCGGGTTATAGGTTTTAATGTTGATGCAAATAAAATCTTGAGAAGTACAATATAAATAATGTATTCTTATTTTTAATCATCGGAGTGATAACCAATATGACCACCGAACAAATGCTGGATAAATGGCAATCTTTAAACGCAGATGAACAAGAAAAAGTTTTAGCATTTATTGATTCACTTAAACGGCAAAAGCAGCAGCTAAAATCTGGCTCTAAGTTAGGTAAAAAATTAAGACAAATTCGACAAGAAATTATTGATTCTGGTCTTCCTTTGTTAACGGCTGAAGAAGCAGATAGAGAAAAAGCAGAACGTCAAGGTGGTTAGGTCGAAGACTTGATATGATTCGTACTTTCATTGATGCTGGTGTTTTAATTTATGCTGCTCGTTCTCATAATCCTTATATATCACTTATATATTAAAGTTTTCAACCTTGATAGGCTAACAAGATTAATTTAGCATTCTCTCAAATCTGTGTATAGCTGAGGCTCGATCAAAGAGTGTTGCAAAAGCATTTTTACAGCTAACTTTAGAAATTTTTTGACAGTCAAATCATCTTTTAAAACTGATAGCTCTTTTGCAAAATCTGATTGACCACCATGTGCTATATTACTTCTGTAAGCATAAAGTTTTTTCCAAATTGTATTTTGGGGTGTATTTCCAAAAAATTTAGAGTAGTCAAGTTCCTCACTAAAACGTTTCGACAATAAAGGTATTTTTGTAGTGACTTGTCGTATGATTGAATCTCCCGTATCAATTGGTTTGTGTGTAATTAAAAATTCAATAATAGTAAATAGTCCAAGAACTTTGAATTTAGAATGATTAGGAATATGCTTCAGATCCTCTAACATCTGAATAGCTTGTTTTATATCTGGATACCTGGTTTCATCTAATTGCTTATAATTTGAATATATTGATCCTATATCTTGCAATATTTTCTCATCAATATATTCAGCAGGTTCAGTTAAAAATGAATTTGTATTCATTTCATGAAAATAATTGAAGGAATGTATTGGATTTTTGAGAATTCCAAATCCTTCTGATTCTGGATGACGTATAAACTGTAATCCAAATTCAAGTTCTACTTTTGCTAAGTTGGCTGCTAATGATAAATCATAAATTATAGAGTTGTTACCATTAAAAGTTAGTATATAATATTTCCAATCTTCTTCAAGCTGCTGGCTTTTGAAACTTTTCTGGGTAGGTTTACTCAAATCTTCAATATAAACCAATTCATAAGGAGATAAATTGAATTTAGAAAGTCCATAAAGATATCCTGAGTCTGACAAATATTTTTTAATCTGGGCAATTTGGATAGAATTAGCTTTTTGAAAGTAGCAATTTTCAATAACGTTAAAAGGTAAATTACACTGAACATCGAGTAGGTTAGCTACAAAAGCAAAGCTAGTATTTTCTAACATATTGTTTCAAAACTTAGTTTTAATATTTTTATCTGGATGCGTTAGAAATAATCATAACGCACCCATTTTACATTCTACTTATCCACTCTTACAGGCAAAGGCATATCCAAAATCTCCATCAGCAAATCCAGACGAGAAGGGCGTATTAGGAGTGGGACAAGGTTCGGCAAACTGTAGTAATCACCCGCGAAAGTGAACGTATCTACAGGTGCTTGTTGCTGCTTCAGTTGAGTTCCACCCAGTTGTAATGACTACCCACACGGACAATCACTACATTCGGCATTACCCCAAACTCCCGGCAATAGCTCTTGTACACCTCACCGAAGTAAGGGGTAGCATTTTCACCTTCATCCGTTACCACAATAATCTGATCAACCACCTGCTTCTTCTTCCGCATTGCTTCCAATGCACAGCCGATGCTAGTACCACCACCTGCATTGATGTACTGGAAAGCACGTTCCCAGTCAGTCAACTCCTTACCCTTGGCTGTCACAGGATAGGGAATGGTATCAAAGGCATAGACAAACAATTCTGCCTGAGTGATACCAGAAATTAAAGCAGCAAGTTGTTTACCAACAGCGATCGCACTCTCCATTGAACCGGACTTATCCACTAATAAAGCAGTTGGCCGAGCAATTGTCCCCCGTCGCTTTACCTGCTCATTAGTGACTTTTTCCAACCGAGCAACGGTGTCTGCGTCGAAATCTGCTGTATCTGCGGCTACCTGGGCTTTGAAAGCTGAGACACGCCCACTTTTAGATGCTTCCTCTAGCTTGGAGTCAATCAACTTCTTGACTTCTGGGTGATCCATTGCCCCTCTAGCTTGGAGTGACTTGAGGTTATTGATCACTTCTTGAGGACTCATACTGTTGATTAACGCCACCAAAACAACAGGTGTAAGTTGTTTAATAGCACCAATGGCGATCGCATAAGGAATTTTGAACTCCACGATCAACTGAGCCTGTTCTGCTGCTTTTTCTGCCTTAGCAAGCTGCTTTAACACATTTGCTAAAGAACCTGCTGGTGGAGTATTTTTAAACAAAATCGCATTTGCCCGTTCATTGGGCTTGATATGCAGGGAAGCATACAGGTGTTTCATTGCCTTACGACCCCGCAAAGCAGCGCGATCGAATAAAGCCGGATTACTCTCCCGTGTCTTCAGATACAACCGCACCGCAGTCCGAGCCGAACGAGGCAACTTATTTTGTTGCTGCTTCATAAAATCCACCACACGAGCCACCTGATAGGGTGGAAACTCTTGCAGCATCACAAATCCAGCATCCCGGTGTTCAGTCAAATTGCTAGTGAGCAAATGAGCGAGAAACACTTCTTTGTGGTCACGAACATCACCATAATGCTGATACCAAACAGCTAGGTGTCCGTAAAATATAGGATCAAGTTCAACAATTAATTTATGGATTTCTGCGACTTGCTCAAGTTTGCGGTGAGGGGTTATTAGCAAACTATTGAGCATTTCTAAACGCAAGTCACGTTCTGCGGTATTAGTATTCATGATCACCTCCTCTAAGAATTTTGGATTGCGGATTTGCGATTTTGGATTGCAATCGAAAACCCAAAATCTAAAATCCAAAATTGCTGGAGGCAGTGTTGCACGCGGGGTGATCAAGTCACCGCACAAGTTGTGGAAGCATTGGATTTAACTTTAAAAGAGTTATGTAAGCTTCCAAGATCAGGGTGCGGCAACAACTGCCAATAAATTGGGTACTGAGTATTTGTAATTAAGGCTTATAATCCAATAGGGTTCAGTTTACGAAATCATAAAACTTTGAAACTATTTAAATTTCTTTATCTAGGTTTTGCTGAAAAACACTGAACCGAAAAGTATTGATTTATAATCCAAAATCCAAAATCTAAAATCCAAAATTGAATCACCTCGTACAAGTTAAAAAAGCTATTGATTCACACATGGGATTTGAACCCATAATTGCTTGAACCTAAATCAAGTGCCTATTCCAATTTGGCTAGTATGTAGGCTTTTTTGGTTAGGGTACGAAGTGAAAATTCTAAGTTTTAGCAAGTTGATTTAAAATCCATCGAATTTCTTTCTTGCTACATTGCTGTTTCTTGACAGCATAAGTTTTTTGACCTCTAGAAATTGCAGTTGAACAATGAATTACACCTTTGATAATATCCGTGACATAATCAGTTGGTGACGGTGGAAAATCTGCGAAGGTAATTAAATACCAAATCTCGTTTACCTTTTGATATTGATGATAATTATCAATGATGACAATATCGGTTGGTTTTTGCTGTCGCTTTTGCTTTCGATTTACTTTCTGAACTGCACAAAGAATTCCAGTTTCAGGATGGATGTAAAAACGGTCATAGTAACTTCCATCTAACCGAATTCGATTCCATCGGTAAGACTTGCTATAAACCTGACCATCAATGATTTCTACATGGCGTTCAACGTAGTCCCATAGATGACCAATTACGTGCTGTCCTGCCATTGTGCTGGTATCTAATTTTTGGCACAGTTCGCTGTAAATGTCGTTCCAAGGTTGTCCGACTTTTGAACGCAGAAACCGACGCAAAGGACCGAGATGATCTGAAAGATATTTGGATTTTTTTGTGGGTTTAATCAGGTAGGAATTAAATAATCCATCCTCAGTTGCTTCTTCGGTGATTTTTTGTAATTGCTTTTTAAAGCCACTCAACTTTTTGAGACTAATTCTTCTCCCACCACGAGGCCGCTCAATCACAATTTCGCTCAAACGATGTTCGCTCATATCTCACGTTGTTTAAATGCAAATGCAGTTGTAACGATTGGTTTTTGATTGCAAATGATTTAGCGAACATCATCGGTTTGACCTCCTTATACGTGATTGAGTTAAATACAATTTAAATAATGAGAATTCCGCACAAGTCAGCAAAGCGGTTTTCACAATTGCCTTTACCAATTAGGCTACGCTCCCATCAACGGGAGCGACAGGAATTGAACCTGCAAATCCGTTGCCGGATGGTGTGTAGGCTTTACAAATTGGGGCGCGGAATATTAAATGAATCCGTGCAAGTTCAAGAAACTTTTTACAGCTACGGTTGTTCTTACCAAATATTGGCAGTGGACACGCACGCTAAATCTGCGAGAGATTTAGTAATCATGCTTCGCTTGCTCGATTGCTCGAATTTTGCTACCTTAGAACCGTTATAAATGTGTATGTATGTTTCTTCTATCGGGGCGCGGAATACTAAAATACTTTAACCATAAACAGCTTCAGGACGGATGATTAAATCACCACTGGGACGACGATCAATTATGTAATTAGAAAGGCGATCGCTTTTCACATCTAAATGTCGAGCAACCTGTTCTTTAACTACTACATCATTCATCCCTGCTGTAATTCCCAGTTGTTTTTCTGTAACATCAACAGAACGTCCCTCAAATCGAATATGAACCATTGTCATCACCTCTTTTTAAATTACAAATTGTTATTCATGGATCTGATCGGGATTGAACCGATACCCTCCCTGTGAGAGTTGCACTCACACCTCGTGTAAGTTGAAAAAGCTGTGGTTACACCGCAGGAATTGAACCTGCACTTATCATTTTGCAGATGATCGCTCTACCAATTGAGCAAGTATGTAAGCTTTTTCTGTCAGGACACAAGTGAATCCAGGAACTCTACCATTAGAGCTACAGACCCAAGAAAAGCATGATTACATGGTTTTTGTTTTGCCTCTTGGGGAGGCGTTTGTGTTGATACTACATTTGTAATACAAATACTACTCGATGTCAAGAGCATACTACAAATTTTTGGGAAAGTCAGAAAACTGCACCATGAATTACTTCACGGTGCGTAACATTCTTTTGGACTGATTTACTCAAATAACTCCCGATGTTGATAAGCAAACCGTGAAACATCTTCACTCGAAACAGGTTGAGCGTAAATAGCCTGATTACGAATAGCTTGCATCTGCTCAGATTCTCGTTCCATTGCCGGGGTAAACTGCGATCGCTGTTTCAACAAATCCTCAAACTCAATTTGCCCTGGTTTACCTTGAGCAAAAGCCCTTTCAGCACAGCGCCGTACAGCATTACCAATTTCTGCGGGAGTACAAATTCTATACTCAGTTAACAACCTACGCCATTGCTCATCACTCCAAGGCGAATCATTACCTCGAAAACCTGGAAAATACTTAGCTAAATGCAAATTGAAAACTTCGTATCTTGCCCCCTCATGGGGTAAATCTACAAAAAACACATCATCAAAACGACGCACCAATTCCGCAGGTAGCATTTCCAAGCGGTTAATAGTAGCAACAGTATAAACAGGCTCTTGATGCTCCTGCATCCAAGTTAACAAAGCCGCAGATAAACGCCGTGCCACACCACCATCTGCATTCGAGTCCCAGCCAGCAAAACCCTTATCAAAATCATCCCAGTAGAGAACACAGGGAGCAAGGGATGTTACCAAAGCGATAAACTCCTTTAACGCTCGATCAGGATGAGGACTACCCAATAATACACCCCAATTAGCTGCTAACAACGGCAATCCCATTTTCTTAGCTGCTAACTTAGCCGATAAACTTTTACCTGTACCTGGTGATCCCCATAACAGCATTCCCGTGGGAAACTGCAAATTATATTTTTGTGCTTCTGGTTGTAGTAAACAGGTAATAGTTTCTAACCGTTTTGAGAGTAAATCTAAACCTCCGGCTGAAGGTACATCAGGTTGGGCAATATACTCTAAACCACGTCCCCGTAATTTGTTAACTTTATGATCTAGAACTAATTGGGCGATATCCTCAAGCTGCTCTGTAAAACCCAAACCTTGCTTTAGTAGCATCCTTATTTCACCTACAGGTAAACCCTGACAAGCACGAATAAGCATTTGCATTGTTTGGTTTCTTGAAACTTGAAAATTGGCATTACTCCCATCAAAACTTAAAACAGTGTTTGATGAAGGATGACTATTATCTAAAACCGAATGTGTATCTAAAACTGAATGTGTATTTAAAACCGAATGCGAACAACAATCAAAAAACTGTTGTACAATCAGTTCTACCTGCTCTTGATCTGGCAGTGGATGAGACAGCACCGGAATAAAAGGCTGTAATTCTAAAGGTAGCTGAACGTAAGTTTCTAATAATACCAAGTAAATATTCTGTTGACTCCACAAAGCTTGATAATAAGCATTTAGTAGTTGATAACTCAGTTTTTGACTAATTTTGTTACCTTCATTTTCCTGTAGCATCCCCTCCAATAAATAAATACCTGGTTGATAGTCTGTCAAAAGATACTCAAGAATATCCTGGTTTTTACCCCTGTCAGTTGGCTGTAAAATGTACTGACCTTGATGCTGAATTAACTGCTGTAGTTCACAGTAACCGGGATTCCAAAGAAAAACTGACAAAGACCTCTCCTCACCCCAGTCGTAAAACTGCTGTAAAATCTGCATTCTGTCAGGTGTATGATATTCCACAGCTACAATTGCCGTATTTTGGTGAGCTAAGGTAGGCCAGTCTGTCAATTTCATGAGTTTGATTTGAATGACTTATTTTCTCTTGTAGAGTAAATTGATTGCTGATGCCTTAGCCTTTTGGATAATTATCAGTATCCAGCAGACTATATTTTTTATTTGAGCAATAGCGATATATTCAGCGCAACGTAGGGGCTTAAATAAGCCTAGTCCCTGTGATTCTTCTTTAGCGAGGATAATATCTTCAGTTTCCCCGATACCACTTTCTGCCAATATGCTTTCTAGTTCTGATAGATACGATGGAGTCAGTTGTTTGTTGGTTCTGAGTTTGAAAATAAAAATAACTATATTATCCTGATGCGAATCGCAAAAACGCCCATGCGTTACCCGGATTTCTCAAAGTTATCCGATGATGTAAAGCCAGACATTCGGCACTAGATTTACAATATAATTAAGTTAATCAAATTAAACAGATAAATGAATGCGTAAACAAGTTATCGAATATACATCTCCACTAGATGCGTTGATTGCCCTTACCAAACAGTTAAATGTTTATGAAATCAAGTACCAAATGAGTTCAGAAGATTTTTTTGCCAAATATAGCCAAGGAGAAACTTCTGATGATGAAGAGTTTGTCGAATGGGCAGGAAATTATCAGCATTATCTGGCTTTACACCAAGAAATAACCAGCAAACTCAAAGATGTCGCGTAAAATTATCCAAGGGTATTTAGATGAAGTTGAGCAACTTTTAATTAATTGCTCTAACGCATACATTGAGGAGTATAGTGCGGTAATTTTAACGCCGGAGCGTGCTAATCTCCGTATTAGAATACGTTTTGCAATTAAATATTTACTAGCAGTTAGTGAAGCCTTTGTTGTTGTAAATAATCAGATTGAATATGTTGATTACCGCTATCACTTTCAAGATGAGCAAAATAGTCTGATTTTTCGTTATGACAGTACACCACACTTTCCCAACTTGCCTAGTTTCCCCCACCATAAACATCTTTTTGACAATGTAATTGCTTGCGAAAAGCCACATATAGCTGATGTTTTACAAGAAGTGATGGAGTTTTTAAAGTAGGAATACTATTGTCAATTATTCATTGTTAATTGTCCATTATTGAAAATAACTAAAATAATCCAGTTACTTAAAAAGTATAAATTCTTATCAGAATAAACTTGGATTTAAAATTAAAGAAAGTAAAATAGGAAGTAAATAAATTATGAAAGCCGCGATTGCGGCCAGGAAGTGAAAAATTCACTTCATGAAAGGAAGAAAGTAAAATGGCAACAGCCAAAACTCGTACTAACGGCAACACTCGCAGTACAACTAACGGTAAAGCATCAGCGAAAACAAATAATGCAGCTTCCGCAACTAAATCTAAGGCAGTAAATGCTTCACCACAACAAGAAGCATTAGCTTTATTGAAAGAATTGCGAAATTTAATCTTCAAAGAATACGGGATTAAATTACAGCTACGAGACTCAAGAATTTCTACTAAAATCGGTCATGCAGCCCGTGAAAAACTCGGACTTGATATTGCAGCACAAGTAAAAAAGAAAGGCGGTAATAAAAAGTTTGATTGGCAGAAATGGAATAGCAAATTATTTCCTAAATTGTTTGGACAACCGGATGCTCTGAAATATCCACCAGAAGTAGTTGCTATTTTCATGAGTATGCTATACGACACAATTAGCACCGACCCAGAACAAGGAATAGCTGATTTAGTCGAATTCAACCGTGCATCTTTGGAACGTCGCAATTCATTCCAAGAACAAGAAGAGGAAGAATTGGATGATTTAGATGATGAACTTGATGAGGACTTAGACGAAGATGAAGATTTAGATGAGGATGACGAAGAAGAACTCGACGAAGATTTGGACGAAGATGACGACTTAGATGAGGATGATGACGACGAATAATTGATTCTCAGAAATTGACAGAATAATTATATAAAATAGCCATGTATTGCCACCAACAATACAGGTTATTTTTTTATTTGTATTTGAAAATGTAATCAGTAACCAGCTAATAACAACAAGAGTAAAGATTATTAATTACAGCAGATTGCAGATCAATCAGGTACAGAATCTAACTTGAAACCTAGACAGAAACAGAGTTTTACTCCTGATTACTGCTGTATTAATTTCAGACAAGTTACACTCTCCTGATTTTTTACTTTTCTTTGTATTTCAATCTTTAAAGATGTTAACTGACGACTGAATACTTATTTGAAAACACCAAAAGTTCTCTTCATGAAATCTACTTTGTATGATCAAAGCTGTAACACATTATGGAATAATTATGAATTTTAATGGCATCTTTCGATGCGGTTTCTATGAGAAAAATAGAAAATATCAAAGAGTATTTCTCATGGTAAACGCTCGCAAAGTATCCAAAACAGTACGGAAAATTGAAAAGCACATTCCAGCCTTAGAACGAGTAACTACCTATCAGGAAAAAGTACACCTGATGGTAATTGAAGTATTACGAGAAGAATCGGGTAGAGAATTAGCAGCCGCAGCCCGATTTAATGGACAAGAATTTGATTGGGAGAAACATAATTACCAATTCCGCAAAGATTATGCAAACACACCATTAAAAGAATTAGGTAATTATGCACGCAAACTTTACGGATTGAATAATTTGGATGAAATTCGAGATAGACGTGCTGCTCATAAAGCTGCTCGCTCTAAACGTATCGAAGGATTAAATAGCTTAAACGGCAATTTTGATGATGTGGATGATGAGGATTTTGAATCAGACGAGTATGAAGAAGATTTAGAAATCGAAGATTAATTATCATGCCCCGAATTATCTGAATCGGGGCATTTTATTTGAGCGCATAGTTAATACAACAAACAGAATTAAAGACAATAATTGCAACTATAATTGCAACTGAATTTTAGCAATCAAAAAGTGAATCTTAATTCAGAAGGCATCTGTCGATGCTATCTATGCGAGATACAAGTAAGTAATTCGTTAATCAAAGGACAATTTTATGAAACGTAATCAGCAACAAACTAAAACTTTAGAAAAAGCTATGGAATATCAAGGTAAGGAAAATACAATCAAACGAAAAAGTAATCAACAAGAAACCAAAGCTTTGGAAAAAGTTATAGGATATCAAGATAAATTACGATTAATGGTACTCGAAGTTTTGCGAGAGGAAAGTGGACGAGAACTCGCTGCTAAAGCCCGATTTAATCAAGAAGAGTTTGATTGGAACGAACACAACACAGAGTTTCGCCAGGACTATACTGATACTCCTATTAATGAACTGTTAGCTTACGCTAAACGTTTCTATGGATTGAAAGATTTGGACGCAGTACGCGAGCGACGCAAGGCTCACAAACAACAACGTGCAGCTAGATTTGCTGAAGCATCTTAAGTATCTACTGGTGAAAACAGCAGCCCCACATTCAAGTGGGGTAGCTTTTTGCCCACCCACCCTTACCTTTCAAGAAACAAATTTTATAATCCTTACACAGCAATGCTTTACGAGAATCAATAAAAATGTGTATCTTTCATTTGTGGCGATCGCGTAAACCTCACCTGTGGGCGGCTCATATCTGGTACTTCACCGTATAAGCCCAGTTAATATAAAAAGATGCGCGATAATACTACCTTGCTTTTCTTGGATTTTATCGCTAAATCAAGGGCTAGAGATTACTAGTGAGTATTAAAAATACATCAAATTGTATTGGTAGAAGATGTTAATCACCGTAAAATGGAGTTTTTAGAAGCTAAATTCGTCTAACCACACCTTAATGGACGGACACCACTACCGTTACAAAGATTAAATTTACTTAATATTTCGTTACGATAAGGGCATTGAGAGAAACAACAAACTTCTCAATGCTCATATCACAGGTGAACACCATGAATAGCACAATTCGGGTTGGCAACCTTTTCGGAATACCTTTTTATGTACATCCTTCCTGGTTTTTAGTTCTAGGTTTGGTAACTTGGAGCTACAGCAGTGGACTAGCAACACAATTTCCCCAATTAGGTGGGGGATTACCTTTGGTACTAGGATTGATCACGGCACTGTTGTTATTTGGCTCAGTTGTCGCCCATGAATTAGGACACAGCTTTGTTGCTATTCGCCAAGGAATTGATGTCAAATCAATTACACTATTTATATTTGGTGGACTGGCAAGCTTAGAAAAAGAATCGCCAACTCCAGGAGCAGCTTTTTGGGTAGCTATTGCAGGTCCCATAGTTAGTTTGATGCTATTTGCTACAGCGACCGCAGTTGGTATTGCGACTGCTGCATCTGGACCATTGGCTGCTATCCTTGGTCTACTAGCTTCTGTTAATTTGACATTAGCTCTGTTTAACCTCATTCCTGGCTTGCCTTTGGACGGAGGAAATATACTTAAAGCAATAGTTTGGAAAATCACTGGTAAATCCTATAAAGGAGTGGTTGTTGCCAGCCGAATTGGACAAATCTTTGGTTGGTTGGCGATCGCCTCTGGTTTAATTCCTCTACTATTGTTTGGTAGTTTTGCTAACTTCTGGAACTTGTTAATTGGCTTCTTTTTACTACAAAATGCTGGTAATGCTGCCCAATTTGCTAGAGTGCAAGAAAAACTCACAGGTTTAACAGCAGCGGATGCTGTAAATAACGATAGCCCAATTGTCAAAGCGAATTTGAGTTTAAGAGAGTTTGCAGATCAACGGCTTTTAAATGCTCAAGAATACCGTCGTTTCTTGGTGACAGACGAACAAGGACAATTGTTAGGAGCGATATCAGTTGATGACTTGCGAACTATCCCGAATATATTGTGGGCAGAAACTCAAGTTATCAAAGTGATGAAACCAATCGAGCAGTCTACCACTGTACAATCGGATCAACCGTTGCTAGAAGTAGTACAGTTACTCGAAACACAAAAATTATCCGCACTGACTGTAATTCGTGACAATGGGTTGTTAGTCGGAATTTTAGAAAAAGCTGCAATTATCAACTTACTTCAGAACAAAGTACAAACAAAATTTGCATAATCTCTTCAATTCTCCCAATAAAAACTCAAAATTGCCTTGAAAAGAAAGCATTTTTGAGTTTTGATGTTTTTTGGCAAGTATTCAAAATACAGGATATCCTGCTACAAGTTCGAACAAACTTATTGCTATAAAATACAGCCTTCCCGATGTAATGAGGTACACTTTATTTTCAGACAGAAGGTAGAAGTAAAAAACCAAAAAGATGAGACTATAGCTCATAACAAAGGAATCCGCTGTAACTATTTTTTAACAGGTAGAGGCTCACAACCAACACCACCAAACGTAGCAATTGTTGGACTAGAAAACCGACTATTTATTAAACTGAAAATTTCTTGGTTTGACAGTTGAGTTTTGTTTACTTCAATTGTTGGTTTCTTTCCTGCTTTATTCACATAAATCAGGAGATCCGCCCAATAAAACTGCTGATCAGAAGGTTGAGAATATTCAGGATAACAGCCTTTAGAGCTAATTGCTAATTGATGATCTACAGCAGACATTGCTGCCAGAGGAATACCTGTCTGAACCAATTTCGCTTCTTCTACTGGTCCCCACAAACGCAGATTGTGCTTGATACAACGTTTCCCGTCTTTAACTGGGGCAAGGATATTACCACAAACCTTTACTTCAACATTATACATTGGTGGATATTCGGGGATAGAAGGAGCTTGTGCTTTGGCAATATTGCTTTCGCTTTTGCTATTTGTATCTACAGTATCAGGAGTACAAGCTGCTAGAATTATTCCTGTTATCATTAACCAAAAACAGTTGACTTTTCTCTTCAACATTGATTTACTCCTATTTTACAATTGAACAACTAATATCAAATACGTTGAAAAACAAGATTGCTGACAGATGAATACTTACTGAGAAATAAACTTTCGTTGATTAGGAGGTTGTACCCAAAGAGTACAAAAACCTGATACAGCTTTCCTGTTACTTTGTCCTATTTCTAATGTCACTCCCAAACGTTTTACTTCTCTAGTACAGGCAAGTTGACCGGTACTATCTCTGCTCAATAAATCTCGATTCCATGCCATAAAATTGCGAGCAAATTTACCTTCATTAGTAGTTGCCCATGCCAAAGTATTAGCTTCTTGTTGAGTCAGTTGACGTGGACCAGTTGGATCTAAATTACTAGATTGATACCCAAGCATTGCACCTATACCCAGGAGTCCACCCACACCAGATGCAATTAATAACAAAACACCAGCTGCAATTAATGATGGAACTGAATGAATGGCACGCTCAAATTCTGTACGTTTGATTAATGCTGTGACTGCGTGAGCGATCGCCTTCTGTTGACCTTTGACTGCTGCTTTTTCGTAGCTTTGAAGATGGTCATAAAGTTGGGTTTGCCATTGATCAAACATGGCCTCCATTTCTTGAGGACTGTCTTCTAACAGCACTTGCAGTCTCCCAGTAGCAATCATCATTAAAAATGCTGGATCATCAGGATCTAGTCCAGTTTGAACAACTATTTCCCAAACTCTAGCTTTGAAATTATCATCTTTACCGCGAATGGCTAAATCTAATAAAGTAGGGTAAGGAATGCGACTTAAACCTTTACCTCTAGCTGCTACTGAATCCAAAAAATCATCATCTAAATCGAGTTCTTCAGTTTGATAATTAGTCATAATCTTTTGGCTTTACTTTACTTCTTGGTAGCGACTTTCCCATTACTATTAGCACTATCAACTTTTTCGGATGGGGGAGTAATTGAAGCTGCTGGTGGATTCCAAATCTTAGCTTTTTCAATTTCCTCAAAAGCCTGTTTGAGAAACCTATGCAATCTCTGTTTACCTAATATTCCTAAATCTTTATAATTTTTAGCTTCAGAAAAGTTTATCCGTTTGGCATCAAGGATATTTCTTTCTCGGTAGCTAAACTTAGGAAAATCAATTACTGGGACTTTGTAAGTCTTGATTAAATCCTTTAATTCCTCATTTTCATCTATGTGTTTCCAGTCATCACATAAACCAAAATTACGGACAAAGATATGTTTAATTTTCTTTTCAAATCTTTCTAAAGACTGCATGAATAACTGTAAACTGTCATATCCTCCACTACAAACAAACCATTTATGTATCTTGACCTTGTTTTTACCAATAATTTCTAAAATTTGATTACGCTCAATCCAATCTGTTACTGCTGGGTATACTTGAGCAGGTAAATTAACAATCACAGAATTTTCCAGTGCTAAATCAAAGATTTCATCTGCTTCATAAGCTTTACGTTCTGATTCACTAAAAACGGCTGTTTTATGATTGTCAGGGTAAAATGCACCGACATCTGGATTACTTTGATCAGCTTCTACCAATTCATAAAGTAATTTATTATCAATGCAATATTGCACCATTACCCGTGCAAACAAAGACTTACCAACACCACCCTTTTCACCGTCAATAAAGTGAATTGCAGCCATTTTATTTGCTCCTTTGTTATTTAGCTAATCTTGCATTAATGGATAATTAAATATCTGCGAACATATCATCATTGTCATCATGAAATGACCCTTTTCCGGGAATGAAATAGTCCGAATCAATTATTTGTGATTCACTACCACTATTACTATTGGTACTATCTTGATTTTTATTAGTGGTATCTTCATGACTACTAGAATCACCAGCATCTAAACCAAACATAGCAGCAAGAGTTTGAGGATTAGTCATTGTACTTAGAGGTATAGGCAAAGCATCACTTGATCTGAGTGGTAATCCTAATTCGATTCGTAAATAAGTTAAATGTTGCTCCAACGCATGACAACACATCAACCCTACCTGACGCAGTTCTTGTTCACTAATACCTGCATCTTCTTGTGCTTTGTATGCTAATGGCAACCAGCACATTCTTAATGCCTGCAATATCATTTCTTTGGTGGTACTAAGTCCATTACCTTGTTGTAAGTATGTAATTAACTTACCATCGGAAGTATTTGAGTAAGCACGAAACCGATAATTCAAATCTTTATATTGTTTGTCAGTATCAGGTTCTTGAGGCAATCTACCCTTACCATTAGTGCTGCGTTCTCTGTGATTACCATTATTTTTTCCTTGTTTCTTGTTAGTCATGCTACTTTCTCCATTTGCGCTCTAAATCGCATAAATAAACCAAAAGCATCAATTAACCTAAAGGACAAAGTTTCCTGCTCTCGAAATGTATGGTAATAATCATTACTGGCATTATTAAATGCTTCTTGTACCTGCTGTTGTAAATCTGTACCCCAGTAAGTGGAAATCTCTTCAAAACATTCCTGTAACTCTTGCTCTAAGTACAAAGCTGCACCACCACTCAAAATCACTTCATTCACCGCAGGTAAAGTGGATTCCAGCCAGTCGTAAAGCCTAGACCAATACTCTGCTTTGGCAGTAGCAATGGCATTAACAATCATCTGCAACTCATAATTAATGTTTTTTGGGTCTTTGCTTTTGACCAAAGCGCGAATTGCTTGGTTATCTGCTGTGATATCTGCACCGGCTGCATAGATAGCAGCAGTTAAAGTAGTGGCATCTTGTCCAGATGTGCGCTCAATAACTCGTTTCACCATTTGGTGAAAGCCCAGCCCATTCGTATAACCCGCCGTCATCTTGCCCCTTTCAAATAAGAGAAGGCTGCTATTGCGATGTCCAAACATCAGCACCGCAATGGTTTGAGCGTTGAACCATGCTTTACCGTTCTGGCGTTGGCGAATCATTGCCAATCCCGCACCTTCAGGTAAACACTCGAATCGTTCCAACTTCACCCGCAACCTTTGACCACGAAATCTAAAATCCTTGAGTGCAACCCGCAACTGTTCTTCAAAGGCTTGGCGATTTTGATATTCACCATACGGTAGTAGTGAAGTCAGTGATAGAGAAAACCTATTGGGTAATTTATTGTGTTGAGCGATCGCGCCGATTACAGCTAGGGCTTTGTCAATTGAAGTTTCGTACTTGAGCTTATCTAGTCTGGCGGATGCTGAAAACTGACGTGCCAAAAATCCCACTACTGTACATTGTGTATCACCATCTGCTGTACAAGATACCCAAGCTTCATCTACTGGATGAGAAGATTCTAGACCCTTGCGACTTGACATATAAGCGTCAATCGAACTTTGCGGCAACCTCAGCATTTCTGGTTCCATTGTCATCAAACATGGTTTGCCCTCAGTTGCTAGTTCATAAACTATTTTGGTCAAGGAAGCACCAGGGTCAAAACTGACGATCAAGTTTGACATTGATTCTGGTTTGCCTAACAACTTCTTTTTAAGTTAAGTGCAAATAAAAATTATGCCTATCTACCTACTGACTATTTTTTTGCCAAAATTTTTATCCAGTTGGCTATTTTTTTCACAACCGTTGGTCAACGAATTATTTTTATGTTATTGAATTCAATTTGAAAAATGTGCCATTTCAACGCCAATACTACGCCATGTACACGCCAATATTACGCCAACTGAACGCCATTTCAACGCCAATACTACATAAATAAGTACACTATGTATATAATTTACTTGCAATAAAACAGCTTATTGACAAAATACTACGCCATGTACACGCCAATAGTACGCCACCTGAACGCCAATTCAACGCCACTCAATTTTTTGATTTGAGTAGCCCAAAAAAACGTTTGGGGCATAGCAAGCCATGTCGCAATGTGCATCATAGAGATGCAAAAAGGTTGTACTTTTCAGAGAAACAGCGACAGACTTGCCCTCCTTTTACGGTTCCCCTACCTCAGTAGGTAAACCACCGTAACGGAGGGGGAGACGATACGAAAAAAATCAAACTCAATGAAAACAAGATTCACTTTTTACATGACTTGTAAAACGCAAAGAAAAAATATCCACTTGGCTAATGACTGATTGGTTTACATATTTAAAACTAGAAATACAACATACAACATAATCTTTGTAAGAAATTAAGCTATGCCTCCAAAAGAGCGCACAATCAGGTTTCATATCTGCCTCACACCAGAAGAAAAAGAACAGGTGCGACGAATGGCAGAGGAAAACAGCTTGACAATGGCAGAGTTATTCCGTGCCAAGACTATCAAACATAGATTACCCAGGCGTGTCACTAAAGTGGCAGGTGAAACTTACTGGGAATTGGGGAAAATAGGCGACAATCTCAACCAAATCGCCAAAGCTATCAATACATCGGTACTTATGGGTGAGCCAGTGGTTGTAGATCGAGCATTACTAGAAGAGGTGAGAAATTTGGTCAGACAAGTGCGACGAGAAATTACGGAAGTTGATTTAATTACTGATTTACAAGACGAGGAAGATTAATTTTTCAAATAAGTGCGGCAAGAAATTATCAAAATCTGCGGAATTCCCCATCGCGTAAGCAGGGCGGGGTAGCTTACTCACCGATTTACAAGACGAGGAAAATTGATTGCTAAACAGGTTAAAGGTAAAAGCTTTATCAAATTGCTCAAATACCTTTTTGGTAAGGAAGGAGCAAGACAAATTGGTGGCAATATGGACGAAACAACTCCTCGTTCATTAGCTGCTGAATTACATTTGTCTAAGCGTATTAACCCAAAAGTTAGTAGAACTGTTTATCATGCTTCCCTGAGTTTGCCTCACAATGAGGGTTTAGATGATGACACTTGGCATGAAATCGCCCTGAAATATTTACGAGCAATGGGCTTTACCATGAATCAATATATTGTTGTGCGACACACTGACCGGACTCATGATCATGCACATATTGTTGCTAGTCGCATTCGCTTAGATGGAACTACGGTTTCCGATAGCTGGGACTATACCAGAAGCGAAGCTGTTATTCGTAGGTTAGAGAAAGAATATAATTTACAATCAGTAAAACCAAGTAAGAAAAAAGAGGATCGTAGTCCTACTACTGGTGAACGCAGACAACTTGCTAGAACTGGGGAAGAAAGCGTTAGAGTCAAACTTCAGTATTCTCTAGATAAAGCAACCCATGACCATCCAACTATGCCAGAGTTAATAGAAAGAGCGCAACAACAAGGTATTAATGTCTGTGTTGGTTATACTCGTACAGGTAAAGTCAAAGGTATTAGCTACCAATTTGATGGCGTGGCTTTCAGTGGTACACACCTGGGTAAAGCATATACTTTTCCTGGGTTACAAAAGCATCGTGGTGTAAATTATGTTTCCAAACGGGATGATCAACTCATCCAAAAATTGATAGAGCGAAATGTAAAAAATGCTACATCTAGTCATGCTGAACGCAATGCTCAACACATCCAACTACTGACTAATCAAACTGCTATAAATGCTACAACAATTGATAATTCAATACATCCTCTAAATCAATCAAATTCTTTACCTACACCAAAACCCGCAAACTGGAAACAAATACGCCAAAACTTAAACCAGCAGTACAATTTACCCGTTTCTCTGCTCAATGAACTGTATCAAAAGGGTTGGCTGTATCCCAGTCAAACTGGTCAACCAGTATTTATAGAACGCACGCTTGACGATGTTCCAACTCTTGCCAAACAGTTAGAACCTACTGGTGATTTTACTGCTATTCCTCTCAACTCTGAAACAACAAAAAACGGTAGTTTTTGGATTGCTACAGATACCACAGTTACAAGAGCAGTGTTACTCAGTGACCCTATTGAAGTTCTTTCTGTTATTGCCTTAGAATCAACTGTTGACAAGAGAAAACGACAACCGACATTGTATTGGAGTGTAGGCGATCGCTCTCAAATACCTTTAGAATTTTTGGACTCGCTTGATACAGTGGTCATCGCTTTTAAAGATAATGAAAAAGTTGAAGACTTGATATCTGACCTATTGACTGAACTCCCCCAATCCAAAAGAGTGTCTCCCGGTCAAGCTGGTTGGAATCAACTGTTAAGTGACAGGAAACAACCAGTCAAAAAGCAGCAATTTACACAAACCCTAGATTGGGAAATTTAAATCTATACGAGGAGAATTATTGTGCGACACCGTTTCACCAAGAACTACTTTTGACCACACCGGTTTTAACCTGCTATAGTTAATGTCCCAATCTTGATGGCTACAGCTATAACATCAAATTCTGGTTTATCAGATTTTGATACCTTTTTTATATCTTTTGGTAGTGGTACAACCAACAGCAGAAGCTATACTAATGATAGTTGTAATTCTACATCTTATCTTATAGCTGCTTTCCGGCTTTCTGCTAGAAATGCCACACTTGTGGAAATTATATCAGCAATATCTACTGGATCTAAGGTATAAATTCGTGCTAAAACCTCCTCTTTAATTTGCTCAACAGGATATTTAGTATCGACTGTAGCATTATTTAGCGAGTTTTCAGCTAAATCAAAATTTTTAAGGTAAGTAGATAGAGATATATAACCATCCAAGTATTGTTTTAAAGTTTCACTATCACCACCACTCAATTTTGCTAAACACAAGAAATTTTTAGAGTCAGTTTCGGGAATGGCTTTACCTTTCAACCACCTATATACAGTTGAAAAATCAACACCAATTTCTACAGATAACGTTGTTTGAGTCCAGCCAGCTTGCAATAAATATTCAATTAACTCAACTAATCGTTTTTGACGTTTTTGCATAGTAGAAAGCCTGGTTCTACCAGTTATAAAATTTACTTTTGCCTCTTCCATCAGTACAACCTTTTGATTTTTATCGCACTTTTTACTCAACCTATAGGATTAGTGAAGAAAAATGATGTTCGAGTAACACAGGTAATAGACAAATCATAATGAGAACATGATATGTTTCTTTTATTCCTAACAGATGTGGTAAGTAAAGCAGCGAATTAAATAGCATTTTATCACCCTTGTATCTGCTGAAAAGGGAGTATAAAGCCCCTTTGATGACAGGGTAAAGGTTTGAAGAGAGGTTTTTTATTAAATTGTGCCTAGCTACTCAGTTGTAGTTGGGCTGTTCTTTAAGAAATACATTTTATCATCTTTATTCAGTAAGCGATTTAAATTTTCTGTCTGCTCAATAATTAGGGAAGGACTACCGTATCCCACTCTCCCAGAATCTCAACCAAGTATTACACAGGAAAAGGAGTCTCATCAGACACTAAGGCTTTCAGAACTAGAAATTTTACGTGACCGTGTTTTGTCTGAACTAAAGCTGGGTAAGCAAGCCTCTGGGTATAAAACTGCTCATAAGGCTCTCAATCGTTTCATCACTGAACCAACCAGCTAGTATCCTGCTTCCCTGAATTCACCAACGGTATCACTGGCGTAGCCAATCGCCAATTTTCGTTGTGTGACAGCTTAGGGGTAATCTTTTACTCTTTTCTAGTCCAATCTAACCCAAAAACCTAAAATCGCTGATAATTGCTAGTTTTATACCTTTTTCTGCCTGTAAGTATCGGTAATATTCAATCCACAGACAAAAACGGACAATTTAAATCACGGAAATTAGTACAGGTCAAATTTAAATTGTTAAGAAATTATAAATAAAGGTGCAAATTATATTGCATCATGCAAGCATTATTTATATTGCAAGTCGCAAGGTTACAAAATCTACCTGAGAAAGCATCCGTCAATAAACAAGGTGTCATCCATCGCTTTCAAAGCTAAAGTTATGACGTACACAACGGCATTAGAACGAGTTTCTTTTAATGAAAAAGAGAACTTTGCAAGGTCATCCTCTAATTCTACCGTTTTTTTGGCTACACAAAATCTTACTTTTGCTCAAGATAGTGAGCCAATAGGGTTAAAGAATAACTCTGAACCAGATCAAGCTAATAATAAAAACCTATCAAATACCGAAAATCATCTAAATGAGGATGATAACTGGTGTGACGTAAATCCCTGCGGGGATAGCTGCACTTACGACGGTAGCGTGCTAGAGGCATCAGCTATAGCAAACAACCTACATAGGTTAGAGAGCAGAATTGAAAAGGGTTTAAAAGCTTTTTGGGAAATAGGACAGTCTTTGAGTGAAATTCGAGATCAACGACTTTATCGGCAAAACTACAAAACCTTTGACGAATATTGTCTAGAACGTTGGGAAATGTCCCGGCGTTCTGTTTACCAACTAATTGATGCAGCTTCGGTTTATGAAAATGTGCGCCATGGCGCACAAATTTTGCCGGCAAATGAGCGCCAAGTTAGACCTTTAGTAAACCTACCTCCAGAAAAACAGCGCGAAGCTTGGGCTAAAGCTGTTTCTACAGCCCCCAATGGAAAAGTTACAGCTAGTCACGTCGCCCAAGTAGCCAGAGAGTACCATCACGAAAACTCAACCAAAAAATCCAGGCAAAAGGACTCTTTTGAGCAACAACATCAATCAACTGAGGATTCTCAGCAGTCATTGATTCATAGCTGCTGGAATTGTCTGTATTGCAGTTGGGAGTCGGTAAAAGATGATCCACAAAGTTTTTATTGCGATCGCCTGGGTAAATTAAGCTTTGTTGAGAAAGACGGCAACCAACGGGGTGCAGAATGCGAATACTGGACTTACCGCTTTGGAGAATCTTCTCAAGTCAGAAAAAATGTCATCCCATTACGAAAAACTTTTAACCTTACCTTACAACTTCCAGCACGATTACAACCATTAATACAAGACGCTGCTAAACAGTCGGATTTAGCGGTAATAGAATGGGTAGCAAAACTTGTGGAAGATGCAATTTGTAAAAATAATGACAAGTAGGTCGGCGTTAAAAATTGTCGTTATGACAGACAAGAGGTGAAAAGCAAAAGGGAAGAGGATTTTGGTGAATTTACTTTTTTGTAATTAGGTTGGTTTTTCCCACCGACTTACTTAGTTAAAACATAAATATTCAGCAAAAATCCATAGATATTGCAGTTTCAAAAGTTACTTGATATCCAGAAGTTAAAAGCTAAACAATATTTTTAAGGAAAATAACCATTCATTACCTATTGGTTCAAAATGCCGTGTCAGGCATTAGGATTTGTAAAGAGAGTGCTATTTTCACATCATTAATTGTTAATGTCGCCAATGTTAACCGTGAAAGACCCACCTACTGATTTTCAGCTACCGCCGCACAACGAAGCGGCTTTAGAGGGACTTAGGGAGGCAAAAAACGTTGACCCTGCTGTTCTAGCTGCTAGTGATTCAGAAATCGCTACAGACACAAGTCCAGCTGGTTGGTCACGTTTTAGCTTGGCCTACAAGCCATCGGTCAGGGTTGAAAAAATTGCACGACTGGAAAAATTAACAACCATACTTTTAGAGGAGTTTAAAAGCAAAGGAATACAAGTCTTTCCTGTGCTTCAGGTTGAAGACAAGAACCCTATTGACTTGTTTATCAGGTTTCCGCGCACAACTCACCTGTTTATCTCTATTCGTTCCCAAGGAAATAGAGAAATTGTCTACAACGAAGCGAGGGAGGTTTTGCAGGTCAAACGCAAAGACAAGAATGCGCTCAAAATCTGGAAACCTTGCCCATTAGTTGAATTGGCAGATTATGAAAGGTGGCTCAACAAGAATAGAGATTTATTTGGGATGTCCTCCCGTGAGGCGCAAAAAACTCCCACAGCCAAAGTTCTGGTTTTATGGTCTCCTACCAAGGCAATTGAACATCACAGGGAACATCTTTATTCTGAAGTAGGAAACATGAAAATTCTGGCTTTCAGAAGAAAAGGTACTGCTTTTGTGATTCAAAAGGAGGAAGTCATCGAGTTTATCAAGACTTGGTTAGCAAAGTACGAGTAGATTAAAAGGCGAAAACTACGTGTCCCGTTGGGATACCGAGGTTTTCAAAATACATTCCATCATCGGAATTGGAGCAGGGTATTGGGTTTCGCCGCCTAATATATATATCCCTATTAGTGATCTTATCTCAAAAAAGTTGAGATGTAAAACCAGAAAACACTGATTTTACAGATAAAAAAGCGATTCAGGATCTTTATCTTCTTACATTTCTGAGTATTCGTTTAAAAGATTACTAATGCTGGATAGCTCCAATTCCTCCAACACACTTACAGGAGGATTGGCTCTCATGTCACAACAGCAATTTAACAATCAGTCAGAATTACAGCATCCAACCGAGCAACAACAGTTTAATAATCAGTCAGAATCACAGCATCCAACCGAGCAACAACAGTTTAATAATCAGTCAGAATCACAACATCCAACCGAGCAACAACATTTTTACAACCAGTCCGAAACGCAACACCCAACTGAACAAAAACAGTTTAACAACGAGTCTAACCTTCAACAAACAAGCACTCGACAGCAGTTTAACAATCAGTGGAAGCAACACCTAACTGATCAACAAACTCAATTTTCCAGTGAAATCGAACAAGAACCGCAACACCTAAGCAGTCCACAGCATTTTTACAACTCGTTAGAAACACAGCATCAAACCGAACAACAACAATTTAACAACCAGTCAGAACTCCAATACCCAACTGATCAACAGCAATTTCATAACCAGTCAGAACTACAACCACCAACCAGTCAACAAGTTAAACCTACCACCGAGTTCAAACAGCAACCAGAACTACAAAAACCAACCGTACAACAGCCTCAATTTACACCACAGTTAGAACCAGAGCCTATACAGAACAACAAAATCAGATTTGCTTTTAACGCCACTGGTAAAAATAAAGACTGGGATTTTCGTAAACTAGCAGCCAACTTCCAAGATACAACAGGCACTATTTGGGACATTATCAGCCATGTAAAAGCAGGACACGCCTTATGTGCTGGTTTACTGGGTGGTCAATGGCGAAGCAAAGCAAATATTATTGGTTCTCAATGGGTACTACTAGATATTGACAACTCCACAACTTGGACAGATGAAAATAATAATCCACTCGATGAAAATGGTAGACCAATCAAAATTAATCGAGCTTGGGTAGATATTAACGGTAATGTCATTGAAAAATCAGATGGTAGACAAGCAAAGAAAATCTATCAACATCAGCTAAATTTAGACGAAGCATTAGAGCATCCATTTATTAAGCAATATTGCGCTTTAATTTACACAACAGCTAGTCATCAACCAGACTGGCATAAATTCCGGTTAGTATTCGTACTACCTGAATACGTTCAGGGTGCAGATACGGTAGAAGTGCTAACACGCTACTTAATGAAACATCTGCCTCATGACCCCGCTTGTAAAGATGCTTCACGGGTGTTTTACGGGTCAACTGAGGCCACATTTCCACTGATCAACCCTAACGCTAGACTACCGCAATCTTGGATAGCTGAAGCTGTCACCACCGCTTATCAAGAAAAAATTGAGTACGAAAAACGCATAGCTGAAATTACAGCCCGTCGGATACAATTTCAAGAGCGTGCAGAAGCTAATAACTGGGATATTGACCAGCTAATTCAACAAGCATTAACTTACATTCCTTCCCGTAGTCCTGGTAGCAATAATTATCATGAGTGCTTACAGGTATTAATGGCACTCAATTCTCATTATGGACCTGTAGATGCAGAAATTATCGCAGAACAGTGGAGTCCATCAATTAAAGGAACTACTTGGAATATTAGAGCTAAAATTAAGAGTTTTCGCGGTCGTTCTGGTATATCCATTGGTACTCTATTTCACATCGCTAAACAGTATGGGTTTAGATTTCCAACCGTTGAACAGAAAAAGCACTGGGGAAGGGAGCAGGGAGCAGGACAAATATCTACTTTCCTTCTCCCTATACAAGATCCCATTATCAGTAAACAGGAATGGCAAGCTAAACACGGTATAAACAGAGACGCTCAAGAGTTTATTCAAACCTTAATCACTATTACTAATAAAGCCAAACGATTTATAGGTAACATTGTTTACCAACCTAAACCCATAACACTTCCAAGAAAAACCCATGTAGATGCTGATATCTGGTTTGGAGCAAAGGAACGTAAACAGACTTATATTGATGCTATTAAATCTGGTAAAAAATTTATTTTAGATTTATCACACGCAGGTGCAGGTAAATCTCACACAGTAGGAGAGTTTACATCAAAACAGTTGGAAGCAAAAACACTTTTCTACCTGAGCAATGAACACCGTAACCCCACTGTAGCGACTATTGAACAGTGGACAGATTTAACAGTCCGTCATAATGGATTAGTAGCAGATTATTCTAAACTTACCCCATTAGGAAACCCAGAGATACACTGGCCTAAACCTGGGGAAAAAACAAACATTGAAGGAAATTGTCCTCTCACACATATTTTTCATATTTTAAGAGAAAAAGGATACAAGGCAGAATCAACAGCAGAAGCTAGTTTTAACCCTGTTTGCAACGGTTGTAGATCCAGAGCTAATTGTGCGGGTACTGATAGCGAAGGTAACAAATTACCGAGAATATCTGGTTCTACTTTCCGAGATGATAGAAGAAAAGCACTCGCATCGGATCGTATTCGTGCCAATATTAACTCTTTACCCCAACCTGAAGATATTACAGAAATGAAAGCGATCGCTTTTGTTGATGAAGTATCCAGACAATTAAAACCGGTTGATTTTATCGAAGCTGGTTTAAAAGATTTTGATTTTGCACTTATGGAGGTGCAAACTAGGCTACCCGCAGTATACGATAAAATTAAGGGTTTAATTTTGCCACTGCGGGCGCTGCTAACTGGTCAAGTTCCGGTACTTCAGGAGACATACTACGGATATAATGATGAATTGATCAGGGAATTGTTAGGGGAAGTTCCTACTAATTTATCGGAAATTATTGCTGAACTGGAAACTATTGCTCCAGATATTGAAGAACTGGTACAACAGGCTGATAGTGTGACATTAGATGGTGTTGATAAGAGCGAGCGCGAATCTTTCAACAGAAAAACTTTAAAGTTTATTCGTAGTTACCTGAATAAACAAGCTACAAAGGAAACTTACAGAAATATCAACGACTTACCTGTGAGATGGTTGATTCCCCTTTTAGAAGTCATTGGTGGTATGAAAGCGGGAGCATTACGGGTAAAAAATAAACGTTTAATTATTGCTACTAAGAACACTCATCAAATTGATGTACTTAAAGCTTTTGACTTTGTTTTCTTGATGGATGCTACTGCTTCCCGTGAAAATATAGCGATGCAATTGGGTATTAACCCAGATGAGATACTGGTTATATGTGAAATTCCCCCAGATTATAGCAATCTCACCATCCACCAAATTATAGGTTTTGGGTTGCTGGGTAAGGAACGCAGTGAACCTTTAAAGAAACGCCTTGCAGCACTCCGAAAAGAATTAGACAAGCGTCATGATGGCAATATTGCATACATAGACCATTTAGCACATAAGAATCAGGGTGATGGACATTGGTTTGCGGATAATCGTGGTAGTAATGCGTATCAAGATAAGCAAGCTATTTGTAGTTTTGGTACTCCTTACCAGGATGTTGGGGCATCTGAGCAAGTTTATATAACTTTGACAGGAGATAGAAATGTTGGGAGGCAGAATATATGTTTACAAGATTTTATTAATGATTTAGTCAAGAATGAGGTGGTTCAGTGTGCGGGTAGGACTAGAGCTAATAGGAGAGAGGAGGAAAAAGTAATTTATTATATTGTCAGTGACAAGAATTTATCCTATTTAGCGGATTATTACCCTGGTGCTAAGTTGATTAAGTCTGATGCTTTTGATATCTGTCCAGAAGCAGGAACTCAGATACAGCAAACACGCCGGGGTATTTTTGAAGGGTTTAAGCAATTGGTAGCAGATGGGGTAACAGAGTGGGAGAAAGTTACTCAGGAGATGCTGGGTAAGGCGGCTGGTATTTCTCAAGAATGGATCAGTAAAATTGCTAAAAAGTATTTTGGTGGGTGGAAAAGTTTCAGAAAATTATTACTGCTCCTATATAACTCTTTATATAGGGGTAGTAATAATTCTCTAGAGATTTTGACTCAAGAGCAACGTTGGTTGATTGATGAGTATTTACCTGTTCTTAAACAGGATAGGGAAGTGGGTAATGAATCGGCGGAAGTGGTGATTGAACAGGTGATCACGTTTGCTGAACATCTTGGCTGGAAGGGGTTTTCTCAGGCTGTGAATGCAGCTTGTCGAGAAATCAAAGCTTTTTTAATGGATTGTTTGATATCTGTGTTGCCGAAAGAAATTCATGATGAGGTTAAGCGCAGTTTGGTTTTGTACTTGGCTAAAGTAGAACCGGAATACTGAGTTTAAACTCAAAAAACCTGATTTTTTATAGTTCAAGTAAAGCAATCCAATATTGCGATATAGCTTGCTGCTTTTTTTAGGAATGGAGTTTCAAAGTGATGTGTTAGGTGTGCCTGTGATTCGTCCGCAGGTAGCAGAAACTACAGCGTTGGGGGCTGCTTATGCTGCTAGATTAGCGACTGGTTTCTGGGGGAGTTTGGAGGAGTTGTCTGAGAATTGGCTTTTAGATCAGACTTGGGAGGCGAAGATGGATGAGGTGGAGAGGGAAGGTTGTTATCGGTTGTGGAAGAAGGCGGTTAGTAGGACTTTTGATTGGGTATAATTAACATATATGCTTTTGACAGTTTTCTTAGAAAAATTACGAGATAAATGGTGGGTTAATTTCACCCACCCTGCTGTGTACTCAATTAGAGAAATCGAAAGCTAAAATTGTGATTTGAGTGATTTCTTTTATCCCCTCTAAGTTAGTTGGTAAAGTATTGGCACAATCAAATCACATCTAAATGGTGAGTTAGAAGAGCTTTATTGCTGGTTATCCTCCTTGTTATTGGAAGATTTTTCTTTGATATTTTTCATCACCCAAAATAAAACTGCATCAGAAGATTTTTCAATTGCCCAAGTCATTAAAGCTGTGACAATAATAGTTAAAAAATCCATTATAAATCCCTCCTATTGTTTTGTTTGTTGGATTTTTTATATCAAATCAAATAAAAAATAGAGAAAAAAGATCCAGAAAATAGAATTTACTAGAATTTAATATAAATCTTGCTCATCATGATTGATGATGTTATTTTGGAAATATCATAAAACCTACACCAAAAACTCTCAAACTCTTATTCCTCTGTGTTTTCTGTGGTATGTCTTCGACACGCTACGCGAATGTTATTCCCTAACTCCTGCGTAAGTCCTATATCAAACTCCAATAAATAAACGCGCCCGAAACCGCCTCAGAATAAATTCTGAGTCTGATAACAAAAGTCGTCTAAAGACGACTAACTAAAAATTAATAGTCCGTTTTAACGGACTTTGGCTATTAGACTGGGAATTCATTCCCTGGCGGGTTATGAGGCTAATTGAAAATAGTAAACTCACCATATATAATTAATTAGCAAAGTGCAATCTATGACATTCCCAGAAGAAACAACATTACAACAAGAATTTTTACAAGAGATTTCCAGAAAATTTGAATTTACTGGAGATACATATCAAGTATTTATAGTCAGATTTGACCCGAATAATGATACTATTGATGATGATCAGCAACTTGCTAATCAAATTAATTTTAGAAGTGAAGATATCAATAAAATTCAGAAAATAAAAGATGAGTTAAAAAATAATATTTACCCTATTCTTAGAAAAAACGAATGTGTTATAGAATCAAAACCAGGCAGGCCAGAAAAAGGAAATGAACCTTGGAAACAGGCTTATAAATGGCTTTGGAAAAACAAATATCCTGAATGGCTTGCACAACAGCAAACCCAAAATAATCAACCTGAACCCCAACCCGAAACCCTACAAATCAACTGGCGCGAAATATGCCAGAAAATGCTACAAAGTCAGCAAGAACAACAACGATTAAGACGACAAATCACCGAATTAAAACACGAAATAGAAATCTTTGTAGAATTAGGCTTGGTTCAACCCAAACCCGCACGACGTAAAGAAGAAATACCCTTTCCCGATGCGGCTGAGGGTATGCGGCAATATGAATTAAAATCAGAAGAAATTACCAAACAATACGAATATCAGCAATTTATTGATGAAGTCATAGGCCAGCAAACCAAAAATTTAGCCATTATTGGAGAACCAGGGGCAGGAAAAACCACTTGGTTAAGCAAAATTGCCGAATATTTAGCCAATAATCCTGATTATCCTAGCCCTATTTGTATTAATCTCAGTCGCTTAGAAAATAGAACCTTAGAAGACTATTTACTGCATATTTGGCTACAAGAGGCTTTAAAGTTTATTCCCTCCCAAGTTACCGTTACACAGACTTTAGAAGAAAATTTTAAGCAACAGTTTAAGGATAAGCGAGTATGGTTGTTGTTGGATGGGGTAGATGAGATGAAAACCACCGAAAACTCTCCTTTATCCCAACTCAATAGCCAATTAGAAGGATGGGTAACTTGGACTAGGGTAATTCTCACCTGTCGTCTCAATGTTTGGCAACCTAACCCCATAGCTAATTTTGAATACTATCGCACTCTGCCTTTTAGTGATGCCGAGTTGGGAAATTTTATTCAGCAGTGGTATGAAAAGGAGAAAAAACCGGAGTTAGGGGAACAGTTACAGCAAAAGTTAACCGCACCCCAACACAGCCGCATTTTTAATTTAGTCAAAAACCCTTTGCGGTTGGCAATGTTGTGTCAGATTTGGTGTTTTTTGCCAGGGGAATTACCGGAAACCAAAGCAAATTTGTATCAGCGTTTTGTGAATGAAACTTATGAATGGAAAAAAGGGGAATTTGGCACTACAGCAACGCAAATACAACAGTTAAATCAGGCTTTGGGAAAATTGGCTTTGAAGATGATTGATGAACAAATCAGTCTCAAGGAATCTGTAATTAAAAATGTCATGAGTTTAAAGAAGTTTACATTAGCAAAAAAGTTAGGTTGGTTAAATGAGATTTATCGTGACCAAAAAACTAATGAAAGTGTTTATGCTTTCTTTCACCTGACTTTTGCTGAATATTTTGCAGCTTGTGTGATTGATGATTGGGATTATTTTTTACCTAAAAATCATGTAAATAAACCTGTTGAGGGTAAGAAATATCGCATTTTTGAGAATGAATGGAATGAGATATTTTTATTGTGGATGGGGAGAACAAATATTGATGATAAGAAGGAAGAGTTTATTAAAAAATTAGTTAATTTTAAAGATGGTGTAAATAATTTTTATAGTAATCTAGCTTATGTTCAATCTGGTATAGCCCTTGTTGAGTTTAAAAGTTGTTCGCTTGCTGATACAATTATAGAGCAACTTATCAAATGGGGATTTGGTTATTTTGATAGTAAAGAAAAAGTATGGCTAAATTTTATTGATCCTATTCCAGAAGATGCAAGAAAAATTTTATTATTGACTGATAAAGAAAGAGTAATTCCGGCTTTAATATCCCTTTTTCATAACATTCAGTCTGAAGATACCCGTAGGAAAGCTGATTTAATATCTCTTCTTCATGACATTCAGTCTGAAGATACTCATAGGAAAGTTGCTAAGAGTTTAGGAAAGATAGAGGCATGGGATGAACAAACGATTGGTGCTTTAATTCCCTTCTTGAACAATATTCAGGATGAATTTACCCGTTGGAGTGTTGCTGATAAGTTAGGAAAGATAGATGTGGGGAATGAACAGGCAATCAGTGCTTTAATTCCCTTCCTCAAAGACACTCGGAATGAAGATATCCGTTGGAGAGTTGCTGAGATTTTAGGAAACATAGCAGTAGGGAATGAACAGGCGATTGCTGCTTTAATTTCCCTCCTCAAAGACTCTAAGTTTGAACCTACCCGTTGGATAGTTGCTGATAGTTTAGGAAAGATAGCAGTGGGAAATGAACAGGTGATTGCTGCTTTCATCTGCCTTCTTCATAACACTCAGGATAGAGATATCCGTTGGAGTGCTGCTTATATTTTAGGAAAAATTCTAAAAACAGAAAATAACTATTTAATGACAGTCTCAGCATTAAACAAACATCTCACCAATGAAGTCGAAACTAATTTTGACCTCTACGAGAAATGTTTCAAAATCCTCTGGCAATGTACAAAACACCTTACCTATCCCCAATTCTACAAAACATGGCACGCCACCGACACCACCACCCTTAATCAACTCGAACAACAATACACCGATATTTATACCCAATTAAAGCAACTGCAACCAACCTCCACCACCTATCCCATCCCTCTCAACGCTGCCAACCTGGAAGGTAAAACCGCAGAAAAAGCCATAGCCAAAGGTATATTAATCAAAATTTATGGCGAAATATTTCCCAAACAAAAAGCCAACAGCATAGAAGATATATTCGACTTAGAAAACGAACTCCAACCCCTGAGAGAACATCTAAAAACAGATAAAATCGCCCTCATATTCTGTAACATTAATCCTCACCCAGAATTAATTAATTTCTGTCAGCAATTACAGAACAACTGGTTAAAAATCGCCTTGATTACCGATACACCAATAGCATCTCCCTTGAGTGGTTTTCCGCCTCAACAAGATAATCTATTAGGCGTGCTTCAAACTTGGTTACAGGAATTGGGGTAATACTATCCTAGAGTTCTAAAATGGCTATTACCTGAACTACGTAAAATTTGTACAGCCATGTTATAATTTAATATAAAGATGATGCGTAAAGAGATTTTAACCAAATGTCTCTGAAATATAAATGTTTTTGTACTAGACCGATAATATATCGCTTTATTTTAACATTTTTGGCAGATAAGACTGACGATAATTATTCTTAGCCATCAACCTAGCCTCACGCCTTGTCCAGCGTTTTTGTAAAGGTACATCAGCCAATCTTTGCAACACCATGAACACACTATTATCCCCTGTCAACTTAGCAATTGTTTGAGCAATTACCTTACAACAACTCCAAGGATGACGCACCACCTGAATTTCTGCAAATCTAACTACACCCCAATTCCGTTCCAAGAAAAAACGGTTACGAATCCTATCATCATTAACATCAATACAATGATGAGGTTTACCCGTATTTCCAATATAAGGTTCATCAATTTCAATATCTAAAGCTAACCCAGATGAGTGATTATAAAAAATAAAGTCAGTCGAGTAACGGAGAGGATAACCTGGAATTTCAAACTCAACCGCTTGACAAATTAGATTTTCAGGAAAAGCCGCCAGTAGATGCCGAAAAAACTCTTTTTCACTTACTCCTTGTTTGGCTGTACTCTTATCATCTGGTAATGCAATGCAGCCTTGAAAAGAAGCTTTTAGATACTTCTGTTCTGAATTACCATTTCTTAACCGCCTTACTAAAGGTGGATAAAGAATTATTGGATAATAAGCACCAGACATAAATTCATTTTTTTATTACATAAGAAAAAGTTGTTATATTAAATAATCAAGTAACAATTAAAATTTATCCAATCTAATATCTTTCCAAATCTCAGACACCTGCCATCCTGTATTACCTACAGATAAAACAATAGGATTGTCACGTATTGGAATATAGTTAGGTTCTTGATACTTTATATCTTGTTTTAACTGTTCCTCACCTGTTGGGTTTTCTATATTACTGACATTACCTTGCAGATTTGGCTCTTTTGTTTCCTCTATTATTTGTGTTTCTTGTCCGAGCTTATCAGATTTTTTGATGAGTTTCATATCTGGTATTAGGTTGGAATTGAGATATTTACGAACTAATAAATAGTTGACACCAAGTGAACTCAAAAATTTGAATTGTCACTGGGGAAACAACATAATTATATGCGCTAACGCGCTCAAATTAATGGCGTTATGCAACCTAAACAATGCAACAACCAACAATAATTGTAACCGAAAGTGTCACAATACAGAAACCTAAACTTACTGCCATTCCTGAACCAAATAATCAACATACACAAAAACGAACTGCAAATTTATCTCTAGATCATGATTTCGATAACGATTTAGACATAGGTACTTTAGCTATTTTAAATCAAATTGAAGCTGAAAAAGAATACTATCAAACTTGTGGAAAGTGGTAATTATGACTATAACACTAGCTCAACAATCCTTAGCCGGACTATCCCAAACTGCTGCTCATCTTTGGGAACAATTAATCAATTGTCAAACTTCTGAAGAAGAAGCTGATATCATCAATGCGATTTGGGAAACTCAAGAAGAACAATCAGAAGCAGTTGATATTCAAGCCGAATTAGCATTACAACTAGATGCAGAAATAACAGCTATTAAGCAACGACTAGAACATTTGAAAACCGTACATCAATCAGCACTATTAAGACTAGAAAGGTGGCGACAGAAATTAGATGAAACAATTTTAGAACAAAATGCCACAGGAATTTTACCTGAAAAAATGATTGGTAATTCACTACGGATTACAATTAAAGAAAATCCACCCAGTTGTGACTTACTGGTAGATGCAGAAAAATTACCAGCAAAATATCGCCGAGAAAAAATAGTTTACTCAGCAGATAAGAAAGCGATTATCGCTGCTTGGAAGAAAGGAATTCCTGTGGATGGTACTCAAGTTGAACGTAAACGTCGGGTTGTTTATGCTTTGACAGCAACAGCAATTCAAGATTTCAAAGATTCACTGTAAGTATTCAGCTATCAGTAATCAGTAATCAGTAAATGGCTACGCCACGCTACGCTAACAGCTATTCTCTAGAGAGAGATTCAGTTAATAATAACAATGCTCCCGTTTTAGTAAGCATTCAGCCGTCAGCCGTGTACATGAAAGAGTGAAATTCAAGGAATGAAAAGAAACAGATGCAATCACATTTCTGAAATCAAAACTTCTGAATCTTTGCTACTGCTACTATTTGTTGATAGCTGATAGCTGATTACTAATTACTGATAGCTGATAGCTTACAATTTACTTTTAATTGAGTAAACCAGACCGCAATGCTAGAACAGCAGCTTGAGTGCGATCGCTAACATAAAGTTTGCTCAAAATACCCCGTACATATACTTTTACACTTCCCAAACTAATATACAGTTGATCAGCAATCTCTTGATTGCCAAATCCTTGAACAATTAACTCTAATACTTGCATTTCCCTATCTGTCAGTGGGTTTGCTTCTAGAATACTTACTTGCTCCGGTTCAATAGCAGAAATAATCCCTTTGGAAGTAATATTTTGTTTTGTATTCACTGAGCGACGAATATGCTTGAGAATGATCCGCGCAATTACTGGGTCAATCCAAGAATATCCTTCATAAGTCATGTACAGTGCTTCTAACAGTAACTCAAACTTAATGGTCTTGATACAGTAAGAATCTGCTCCAGCTGCAAACGCCGCTAAAACCGTTTGCTCTTTAGCAAAAGAAGTCAACATAATGATTTTTGTTTCTTTTGCTGATGGCACAGATTGCCTGAACTGCTGTACCAGTCCTATCCCATCCATGTCCGGTAAACCAATATCAACAATGGCAATATCTGGCTTTGTATCTTGAAGCAGTTTTAGCCCAGCAGCAGCATTTTCAGCATCTCCCACAACTTGAATATTCTTTTGTTCGTTTAAACAACTACTGATACCTACCCTGGTCAAATTATGGTCTTCGATAATTGCTGCTCTAATGTTTTCCATGACCTACCTCAATAACTGGCTAAATTTACTCTTTCTAATGTCGGAAATAATTGACTAAAAATGGATCAGCCTATCGGTCAAAAATTGTTCGCCTCTTAGCCAAAATTTATCTATAGAGGTATAAAAATCAAATAGTTTTCTCAAAAAATCTATCTATAGAGGTATGCCAAATTTAAAGTTTTGGTAAAATACTTTATTTAAGTATTAAGATTTGTTAAAGCCAAAGACATAGCAAACCAAACTTAGATAAATCTACTGATACCTGTATGACTCCTTTCTTTTGGAATCCAAGCTCAACAGAAAGTATCCTTTGGGTAGATGACTCAACCAAAAACTTTTGCTCGCTCAAATCTATACTCAAGCAACAAGGATACAGGTTAACACTAGCAAACAATGATACAGAAGCCTTAACCAAGATTGCAGAATCTCCACCTGACTTGGTAATTTTAAATACCTTCATATCCAATATCAATGGATGTAGAATCACTCAACAAATTAAGCAGAATTGTGATCTACCTTTCATACCTGTGTTGCTGATTGCAAATTGTGATCAGTCTAGTTTGATTCGCGGTTTACAAGCTAGTGCTGATGAATTTTTGATGAAACCTGTAGAACAAAAAGAATTGTTAGCAAGAGTGCGTTCGCTCCTACGGTTAAAACATAGTATCAATCAAAGATATCAACTTGCTCGACAGCGATGCGAAGATTTTATGATCAAGTTGACTCACGATTTACGCACTCCTTTGACCTCAACAATTCAACTTTTGCAAATGATTCAAAAAGGGAATTTTGGTCATAATTTTTCAGAAATACGGAAACATTTGCAACTACTGACTGAGAGTAATCAAACGTTACTGTCAATGGTGGAAAATGTGCTAGAGGTTTATCAGTATGAAGCTGGATGTAAGGACTTGGAATTTTTTCCCGTTGACTTGTGGGAATTAGCTCAAAAGGTAGTTCAGGAACTCAAACCTTTAGCTGTTGTCAAAAACGTAGCTCTGAATGTCAAATTAAACAATACACAACCATCTGCGGTGAAAGTGCGGGGCGATAGAATAGAACTTTACCGACTGCTAACTAACTTAGTAGGTAATGCTATTCGTTTTACAGATCAGGGTTCAGTAGATGTTTACCTTAGTTCCCAGGATCAACGGGTAACAATTACTGTGAAAGATACAGGAATTGGCATTAGTAAAATAGAACAATTATGCTTATTTGAACGTTTTCGACAAGGCAAACATCAACGTCAAGGGAATGGTCTAGGATTATGTTTGTGCCGTCAGATTGTAGAAGCCCATCAAGGAAGTATTTCTGTGTCATCAACTTTAGGTAAAGGTAGCATTTTTACTGTTTCTTTACCCGCGTTATAACAGAGGGCAAGAGGCTGTCTTGCAATAGACAAGAGTAAAACCCTTGCTCTTCTTAGATTTTAAGGACTAATCATTGTCCTAATCTGAATGGCTACAGCTATAACACCTGTAGGGTAGTGTTAACTTTTGTTCAAGTTTTAGGTTTTTGTTACGTTAGCGTCAGTCCGTATTCTTGTTCGACAAGATTTAACAATTTTGACTGCAAAGGTGAAAGGTACGGTTTTGGTTGTTTCCCTAATCCTGAACAAAGCCAATCAACGGCACTATCTCGGTTTTCAATTTGATGCAGTCGTCGCAGTCTCAAGCATAGCTGTTGCATGAACTGGCATTCTTCATCCAACAGTTCTAAGGATTTGAGATGTTCTATTTTTACTGTGTACTCAGTATCCCAAGTCTCAATAGTGCAACTATAGTCTCCAACATGGGTAATAACACCCCAACAACCACTTTTGCCTTTTAGTTCTGGGTTTTCTTTAGGCAGTAGAATACATACTTCCCCAACATGGTAGGGGTTCGGTACTTTGGTTCTTTCTCGGATTTTGTCCACAATATCTTTAACTTGACGACCTGAAGGAATTTTACCACCCGCTTGCTCTACTGCCTGTTGCCAAGCCAAACGTTGTTCTTCTGGTTCTAAGGAAACCAAAGGTCTAACCTGGCGTTCGCTTGTTGGTAAGATTTGAGAACCATTGGTTCTCTTTTCCTCTGGGATTTCAATTTGGGAACCATTGGTTCTTGTTTGGTCTTGGGTTTTAATTTGGGAATTATTAGTTCCCATTAAATTTTCAACTACCAATGAACCAGCTATCAAGTAGTTCACATGACGATTAGTAAAGCCAAATCGGGAACGACAGTAATTTTCAAAGGTTGAGTGAGTGGAACGGTACAAACGTCTGTCTCGTATTTCTTTCAATGCTTTAGCAGCTGCGTAAAAAGCTTTTTCAACTTGTCTCTCTAAAAATATGCGATCGCGCCATTCGTCTGTACTAAGTTCAGTTAGTTCGGAGCTAACAGCTATTTCTGCATGGCTAGTTGCAGAATCGTTCTGATTGGGTAGCAATTTTTCATCAGTAGAGATGTTTGATATCTCACTCATAATTTCTACCCCCCTAGCTCCCAAAAAAATTTGCTATTAATTGATACATCATCAACTGTAAATTTATGATTTATATTCAATGATAAACTGATAGTTTATATTTGAGGGTAGTGGAATGGCTGAAAAATGGATGAAAGTTAGAAGAACGATAGATATAGAAATACCCGGTTTGGGAAAGAGAATTAGACAAGCCAGAGAAGCGGATAGACGCTCTTTAGCTGAAATATGTCGTCAAATTCCCATGACGACTATGAATTGGTATAAAATAGAATCCGAAGAAACCAAAGCTTTGCCAATTGAAACTTTACAGCGCATTGAAGAGGTGCTGAATGTTGATTTTGGTATTAAATTTTATGAATAACTCAGAATAAATGCTTATGCTTGACAATTAATAAATTTGTCAAAACTAATATTTCTACGATTAAATTTTAAATTTAAACTTAATTTATAACTCATTAGGGTATATATTGCGGCAGTTTTCATGTATTTAGATCACATTCCAAATAAATCTTTTTTCTTCCTTTGTACCTACTCTGCGAATGGCCGCTCACTCTTATATATTCTTTGTCTCTACCCTATGTTTATATCACGCTACGCAAACGCCTAACGGCGATTGTGCGAAACTTTTATAATCGCTGTAACCTAGCAAAAGCAGTGATACTATGAAAGGAAATTAACACACAAAAAAGCGAAATTTTCTAGTTGATTATCTGCTGAATTGAAATTGCAATAATACTTGAGTTCGATGTCAGAAAATCCGCTAAAAATCAGTTTTTCAAAGAGTTGTTACCAAGTTTTACCGCTAAATCCGCCACAAACTCAATACCTTCGCCAAAACGCTGAAACCCTATTGATATCGTCACGATTTTATTGGGTTTCAGACCTATATTTGGAAAATTGGCATAGGTATTGAAACTAGAACTTAATTAACGTTTATTTCGATAGGATAGGGCTGTAAAAAAGGACACACTTTTGATGATAACTTGTAGAAAACTTTGAAATTCTGCGTCCATTCTTCTTGAAAAACTCCACTTCTCCATTTAATAAGATTCTCAGGGGGCAAAAATTTGACACGCATAATTACACTTTTTAATCAGTCTGGTGGTGTAGGTAAATCGAGTTTAGCCATGAATCTTGCCTACCATTTGCAGGAGCGTAAACATCGCGTACTGCTGATAGATATGGACCCTCAAGGGTCGCTTACAACTTTCATGGGGCTAGATCCAACAGCACTAGAGCAAACTGTTTATGACTCCATTTTGCATTCTGTCCCATTACCAATTCAAACTCAAGTTCATGGTATAGATTTAGCTCCTGCCAATATTAATTTGAGTGCTGCCGAATTAGAATTAGTGGTAGCAGATATGCGAGATATCCGACTCAAAGAAGCTTTAGAACCAATAGCTAATCAATATGATTTTATATTGATAGATTGTCCACCTAGTTTGGGATTACTCAGTTACATCAGTTTGGTAGCAGCTACTCACGTTTTAGTTCCAATTCAAACTCAATACAAGGCATTTTGTGGAACTGAGTTATTGTTAAATACGGTTGCCAGAGTGCGATCGCGTCCCAATCGTAAACTAGCGATCGCTGGGTTTATTCCCACTATGTACGATGGTCGTAATATTCAGGATGCCCGAACTTTAGAAGCTATCCAACAACAATTAGCAGCAGTGGGTGTGGTTTACCCAGCTATTCCTCGTTCTACAGCTTTTGCTGACGCATCTGAAGATCATGTACCTTTAGCAGTCTATAATCCCAGACACCCTGCTGTGCCTATTCTCAAGAAAATTGCACAAGGTTTAGAAAAATTATGAATAGTAGGCGCGATCGCCCATATCAACAAATGAAACCCTTGGATATCCTGTTTGGGGAATCTCAATCTGTAGCTGAAATAGTTGCTATTGAATCAATTTGTCTCCCACCGCAGCAACCAAGGCGTTACTTCGACCCACAAGCAATGCAGGAATTAGTAGAGTCCGTGCGGCAACATGGGATTCTACAACCACTGCTGGTGCGTTCTCGTCCAGATAATAAACATGAACTGGTAGCCGGAGAAAGACGTTATCGAGCAGCAACAGAAGTTGGTCTGGCTGAAGTGCCAGTTGTAATTCGAGAACTCACCGATGAAGAAGCTATGCAGCTTTCTTTAATTGAGAACCTCTGCCGTGAGGATTTGAACCCAGTTGAGGAAACTGAGGGCATCTTGCAACTTTTAGCCATTCGTTTAGGAAGTGAAGTTGCCGATATTACTCCTTTGTTGTATAGAATGAAAAATGCAGCAGACAAGCAAGAAGAATCTAGGCATAACGTTATGCCTAACCCAGAAGTTCAAGTAGTGGAAGAAGTGTTTACCAGCTTGGGGTTAATGACTTGGGAATCCTTTGTCAAAAATCGTCTGCCATTATTAAACTTGTCGGAGGATGTGTTAACAGCACTGCGTGAAGGAAAAATTGCTTACACAAAAGCGAAAGTCATAGCTCGAATTAAAGACGAGACTGCACGCCAAGAATTACTAGCAGTAGCAATTGCAGAAAACCTTTCTCTAACTCAAATCCAGTCACGGATTAAAGCTATACAACCCTCTTCTGATCCTGATCAACGTAAAGAACGGATAGAAGGAACAATGAAGCGAGTGAAACAGGCAAAGGTTTGGGAAGACCAACAGAAATGGAGTCGTTTAGAAACACTCTTAGCACAAATAGAAGAATTGCTTGGTGAAGAATAATCTTGAACTTATCCCACTAATCCAAAAATGCCTATTTTTTCAATTTAGGTGTGTTGTCAAATCTGGATCAGGACTTACGCAAAATATCCCTCAAACCCTCATTCCTCCGCGTTCTCTGTGCCTCTGTGGTTTGTTTATTCCATAGCTCGTGCGTAAGTCCTATTGATTTTTCGTTTTTGATGTGCAAAAAAATAAAGATTTTTACCGCAAATCAGATTAGTGGGATAGATTCTTGTAACTTAAAAGCCGATAGCAATAAAAACATAACCGGCATCACCATAACTACCAAGCTGTTAGTGTGAACTAAAACGACTCTTAGATCATACTTTTACAAGTTTTCCGGTAGGCGTAAAACGAGCGTGTCTTTAAACCTTGGATATAAGCGACTCGTGCAGTTTGGCGAGTTTACCTGGTTATGTCAAATTTGCTGAATACCATTCAATGTAGAAAACTAATTTAAATTTAATCATCATGAGTACATGGTTTGATACAGCACGACTGGGGATGTTTATTCATTGGGGTCATAGTTCCCAACAGGGACGTGAGTTATCTTGGCCTATGGTTGGAGGTGTATTCAGTCTTCCCTTCTGCAAAGATATTCCGGTTGAAGAATATTACCGTACAGTCAATACTTTCAATCCTCAAGATTACAATCCTCAAGAATGGGCATATTTAGCAAAAAATTTAGGAGTAGAGTATGCCATATTAACTACCAAGCATCATGATGGTTTTGCTCTATTCCATACTCAAGAATCAGATTTTTCTATTGCATCTACACCTTATAAAAAAGATATTGTCCGTGAATATATTGAAGCTATGCGCTCTGTAGGATTGCGTATTGGGCTTTATTTTTCGCTTTCAGACTGGCATCACCCTGATTATCCGGCTTTTACGGAAGCTGATAAACCTTATCGGTTTGAGCAACTGCCTCAACCCACACAGCAACAGTGGGAGCGATATATTCAGTTTATGTTCAATCAAATCCGAGAATTATTGACCAACTACGGTCAAATTGACATCTTATGGTTTGATGGGAGTTGGGAAAGGACTCCAGAGCAATGGCAGGTTCAAGAATTGGCAAAAATGATTCGTGATTTACAACCCCATATTCTCATTAATGACCGCTTACCCAATTGTGGAGACTTTGCAACTCCTGAGCAATTTATTCCCCCCCAACCTCCGGCTCATCTGTGGGAAACCTGTCTGACTATTAACGAGAGTTGGGGATATAACCCAGATGATTATCACTTCAAATCCTCTCGGAAACTGATTCATACATTGTGCGAAGTGGCAGCTAAAGGCGGTAAACTGTTACTGAATATTAGTCCAATGGGCAATGGACAAATTCCACCTGAGCAGTTAGAGCGTCTAAAAGATATAGCTGAATGGATGTCTCAGCATTCTGAAAGTATACTCGATACAACACCAGGACTAGAACCTTGGCAATTTTATGGTTCTTCTACTTGTAAGGGCGACCGTATTTATCTACACCTATTAATGAAACCTTACGAAACAATATCGGTTAGAGGAGTGCCAATAAAACGAGTGAAATCAGTATCTATTCTTGCTGACGGTACACCACTTACCTATACAAGTCGCTGTGCAATTATGGATTCTCTTTTTAATTCCGACCCGCTGGGTGAATTAACAATTTGTGTACCTGAATCAGTAATCAATTCTTTCGCTACAGTGATTGCTATTGATATCAACTCCTCTTTAACCTAAAAGGCAGTCCAGTAGTCCACTACTCCACGAGTGTCTCAAGGATGCAGAATTTCTTTAAGTCTGCGCTCTTTCCTGGGCAATGAAAAGGTATTGTCCATAATCAGCGAATCGCACTTCCATAATTTATGTGATTGGGTGGTAGAGTCCATCTTTGCTGTGACTTGAAGAAGATTTTGGATAGGTTGTCCAACTTTACCTTCCAAAAATGGATGTCCAGCTTCTCTTTCTAAAAACGTCCAAAAAATAGGCTTCTGCTGTTTTAGCTAAAATTCAGTTAGGGTATATACAGGGGTTTTATAGGGGCTATATATACCCCAAGAAGAAAATTGAGAATTCTGGCTATTCCCTTTAGCCCTTAAATATCACCTACATAGGGTATACATGGGTAACACTTAGGGTATCTTTTGCTAAAATAAAATAATTTGGGGTATATGTAGGGGTTACTTATGGGCTAAGTATACCCTAACGCGAAAATTGAAAATAATTGAACATTTAGCACCTATATAGGGTATATATAGGTGATGCTTAGGGTATTTTTGTGTTACCCTTCTTTTGTATCCCACTTGACCCCCATGCCCAACATTCACGCTTTGCAAAAAATTTTTCCAGCAGGATTCGATAACGGTTACGGTAGTCTGAAACTTTTCGTTGATGGATTTAAAGTTGTTCGTATCCCCAGCTATATTTCCACAGCCGAGATGGAAGATGTACCAGGAAGAATCGTCTTAGATGGTGTAGCTTACACAGTAGGAGAATCTGCCTTTCGTACAGGTTATCATTTTGACCGCAACACAGACCACAACGAAAACAAAATTAAAAATGCACTGTTGATGTTATTTGGTGGATTAGCACATCTGCCACATCGTAAAGCTTGGCATTTAAAATTAGTCGTCAGTTTACACGACATAGGACTAGCAGAAGATTTAAAACAAGAACTCAACGGAGAATATCAACCAATACTTGCGGGCAGAAAATCAGATGTCACCCTAGAAATAATCAAAGTCGTCCCAGAAGGAATGGGTGCATTGTTTGGGCATCAACTTCCACCCAAGCTCACCGTCCTAGATTTTGGTAATGGAACTACGCTTTATTCTCGTTACAACCAGGGAAAGCGAGAAGTCCATACTCCCTACCCCGCAGGTGTAGAAGTTCTCATCGAAGACATTGCCGAAAAAATGAAACGTCTCAACGGGGGGAAAATCGGCAACACTTCCCAGATTCGATTTTGTTTGGAAAAGGGACATACCAGATACAGTCGTGACATTGATATTAAAGATATCTACACCAGTTGTTTGAAAGATTGGTATGAAAAATTCTTAAAGAAACCCGTAAACCTGACACTAGATGCCAAGCACCAGGGGGATGAAATTTGGGCAATTGGTGGTGGCTGTTTGTTACCTGGATTTAAGAAGCTATTGGAGAAGAACGGGTTTAAAATTCTGGATAATCCCGTAGAAGCTAATGCCTGTGGATTGCTAGAGATGGCAAAAGCCATGATGAACAAGAATCTGTAGCACTCCTGACCGCCTCTGGCTTGAGCTTGAGGGGTAATAATGCGCGAATTTTGAATCAACCAATTTGAATAGGAACGAAGCCAATGACACCGGAAAAAGTTCGGATTAAAGATAGCTACCGAGAACGTATATTTGCCGAATCACAGCAACTAGATAAAAGTTACTTAGAGACGCTTTACTTTATCATTGATTGTTATTTTGCTTTCAAAAAGGGTGCATTCCCCATGCAACAAGTAGTTACACATACCCCAGCTTTCACCCCGATTGCTACAAACCCAAGTCAACAAGACCAGCCCCCTTCAACTCCATCATCACCAGAAAATCCCAAAGATGCTGATGGCGAAACATTTACCCTTGATTTTGATTTGTAACTGTTATCAAACTAATTCCTCAAAAACAATATCCTCATAAACCGACTCAATGGGAAAACTTAAATCAATACTTCGTAGCTCGATATTATCCCCCGACTGATAATTAAAAATCTCCCAATTACCGCGATCATTTTTGCGGTATAAATCAATCGCTATTTTCTCAGCATCAACCAAAACATAATCTTGCAAACTAGGATTGCGACGATACAATCTAAATTTATCCCCTCGGTCATAACTGGCTGTACTGGGAGATAAAACCTCAACAATTAGACAGGGATATTGAATTGCTTGGATTGCAGTGCGATCGCGCTCGTCGCAAGTAACGCTCACATCAGGATAAACATAATCCTTCGTTTCCAAAATATTTACACGACAATCGGAATTACCAACCTGACAACCACTACCCCGTAAATGACCTTTAACAATGAAAATAATATTACTAGCAATTCGGCCATGATTTTGAGTTCCCCCACTCATAGCGTAAACTTCACCATTAATATACTCATGACGAAGCAGTTGTTTTTCTTCCCAGACAAAATATTCTTCGGGTGTTAACTTAGGAAACTTATCTTTTACAGCAATCATTTTTTGTTACCTCATCTATGCTTGACCAAATTAAAATCGCTTTTATCAACAATACCTTGTCCATTTTTTGTAGCGACAGCAGAACTCAACGCATTTGTTGGGTTTGTAGGAGTATGTTACCTAACTGTATTTTAATCTCAACATCCAGAGCCAAACCCTCATTCATCTGAGCCGCCAAATCTGCCGTTAAAGCCCCTATCTTCTCCTCAAAGCTTACCCCATCCTCCACCTCTTCCACTCATTTTCGCTAGATTTACCCTTAGTAACCGCGCCAAGAGTAAAATATCCACTTGGATGATTTTGCTGAGTGTAAATCCATGCCAAGATAAAAACCAGAATCTCAAGCTTGCTAGATCCGCTATCTAAAAGATTACTGGCAATGGATTTAACCACAAGAATTATAGAAAATTCAGGACTGAGTATACCTATCTTCGATGGTGCTTACAACAACGGCAAAGGAAGATATCTATCAGAACCAGAAATCATCAAAAATTCCCTATTAGCACAAATATTTGAGCCAGAAGAATTACAATCATTACTCCTGGTAAAAATTGACAGTAAAAATCCAGACGCAAATCATCTTAAAACCAGAACATTTAAAGATGGTATTAAACGCAAATTAGCCTTTAGTTCAGGCGATAACTATTACTTCGCTGATGATACATTGCGGAAGAAAATTAGACAGTTATTTGCCACAGAACCCGATACCGCTTGTCGTTATGGTTCATTATTAGTTAGTAATTGCTACAAAGGAACAGAAACATTTACTAACTTACGAGTTAAAATCGTAGACTTTGCAGACCCACAATATGCTGATTATAAAACCGGAGACTGTCACGGCAAGATTTCACCGCGACTAGCCAAACAACTTGGAGGAGAACGCAACTGTCCATTACAATTTCGATTTGCATGGATGAAATCTTGGGGTGAAATTACTGATAAATCGGAATCTCAGGACGTAAACACAAGTAATGGAATATCTAACCACAGAGGACACAGAGGTCACGGAGGAATAAGAGTAGAAGAAAATGATGGTGTAAGTCCGAAATCTTCAAATTTAACTAAAAGAAGTTTTTTAACAGATGAACAAAGTGATGAGATAAATTCAACATCTTCAAATTTAAACACAGGAAATTTACCAGATCAAGAAAATGATTGTGTAAATTCAACATCTCCCAATTTACCTAAAACAACTTTTGCACCAAAAGAAGAAAAAGATTGTGTAAATTCAAAAACTAAAAATTCATCCACAGGAAATTTTTCACAAGACAAAGAAAGCGATTGTATAAATTCAAAATATCCAAAAACCAGCTTTTTAGCCAAAGGAACTTTCTTACCAGATGCCAAATTAACAGATGCCCAAGATTACGACATCATTATGGACATTTCCTCAATCAAAGGCATCAAAAAATCCCATCTAAAAAAAATAATCCCTTGTGGTGAATATAACTTTCCCCAAGCAGTAATAGGTAATCGAGGTAATGCCAAAGCCACCAGCTACGATAACAGTTGGCAGTTTACCATTTGGTACTCAGAAGCAGCAATCAAACAAGATTTAACTCAACCAACCCAAGAAAAAGCCCAACAACTAGCCGAATTACAACGCCATCCATTAGCACTAGCAAAATACATCATTCAACAATACGACAAACAACAGCGAGCGCAACAAGAACAAACAGAAGAAACAATTAATGAAATAGACCATAATACCAACAATCAAGTACAAGAATCTCGCTGGATTTCCCTACTCCGTAGCGATAAATACGGTCAATTAATTGAAACACCCAAATTTCGGAAATTTGCCACCGATTATATCGCCAATCAATGGCGTGACTTAGCCATTAAAAGTGGATACAGCCATAGTTCAGGAATGGCCATGCCATGCGATCGCCTAACTCGTGGCACAATTTGCGTCCCCCACCTACCAGAAGGAGAAGTCATTCTCACCCGTTACCCAATCGTCAACTCAGACAACATCCGCCTTTACAGTAACATCCATGACCCAGAACTCAAGAAAACTCGTAACGTAGTTTGGATTCACCCCAAAGACGCTGAAGAATACCACCAAGCAGACTTTGACGGCGACCAATTAATGGTTAGTCCAGCTAGTAAACTACCCAATATTGCCAAAGAAACACTCCGCGCAGGAGAACCAGGCAGATTTGAACCAGTTAAACAACGTCCTAAACTAGCATATACAGAAATTACAGATGAACAAGGCAACTTAAAATACCGTGACTTAGCGCAAATAGCCGCCGTTGCCAACCAAAATAAAGTAGGATTAGTAGCAACAAACATTGGAAGAGTACAGTCATCAACGCCCCGTGAAGGTGAAAATATTGAACGATTTACCAGACGACAAAGAAAACTGCTAAATCGTCTATTTCAAGCACTACAAGTAGAAGTAGATTCACCCAAAAGTGCCGAAAGATTAGAAGACATTCAAGAAATTGACGGTGCGAACTTATTAGCAGATGCCAAAAAATGGTCAGAATCCCATCCGAGTTACTTTTTTGACTTTAAAAAAGACGAACGGCTTTATCGTTCCTTTGCCATGCCAGCAGATGCCCCAGGAGCGATAAATGTCATAGCCAGAGAAGTAGTAAATCCCTTATGGCAACCTACTCGAATTCGTAGCAGAGATAGACATGAATTTCGTTATTTATTTCCCAAAGAAACATTATCAGTAGATGCTTTGGAATGGGCAGAAGAATTAAAAACCAGATTTCAACAATCAAGAGAAGAAATTAAACAAAGAGTAGGAGATGATAGAGAAGCATTTAATGAGGAATTGGGCAAACTTTACGATAGTTATCGAGCAGAAATAGATGAACTATTCACCACATCAGAAGAAAGGTTAGAAGGTGCAGCAGCACTGTGGCATACACAACATACCCGTCCAGAATTAGATAGACATCGTAAGCAATGTTTACAACTAGCATCACAGATAGAAACTACATTTTCCTTTGAGCATAATTATGAAATGCCCAGTGCAGCATTACCAAAAGATACTTATGTTTTGAGTGTTCCTTTTGGGGAGAATGCAATTAAATGGAAAGAAACTTTAGAACAAAAAGGAATTGAATTTGATGCTACGATTCATCCCCAATTACCTGTGATTGAATTTGCTTTTAAGGATTTATCACCGAAATTAGCAGAAAAATTAGCAGCTAAATTTGGTGATAATTTTAATGATATAGATGAGTTGAATATACCCAGAGATTTAAGAATTATTCCTCCTGCTGACCATTGTTGGGCAGAATCACGTCAAGATACAGGTGTAGGTGCTTTGGCATATAATTTATTTACAGAAGAAGTATGTCAGCAGCTTCAGGAATTTCAGTTTGATGAAATAAAAGTATTGGGGATTAAATACAATGATTTTGCTGATGAGGATTTTGCAAGTCAGCAATGGAAAAAGCGCAGTGTGACTTTAGAAGTAGGAGTTTTTGAATTACCTGAATCACACCCAGATTTTTATCGTTATAACGGGACACCGATATTACAAATTGATGGTCAGAATTTAGGCACTTTTGCCCCTGATAGTCCTAAGTTACCTGTTGGAACTAAGTTTGTAGCTACGTTGAAACCAGAAAGTTCTAGTATTATTCTCAAGGTTAATGCTGATTCAATAGAGTTGCCAGATGTGAACTTAATAGAATCGGAAGTTAAGTTAGATACTGTTGAAGTTGATGATGGTTTGATGGAATTTTCAGATTTTACATTAATAGAATCAGAAGATACGTTAGATGCTGTTGAAGATGATGATTTAAAGGGATTTTCAGATGTAACTTTATTAGAATTTGAATCAAATTCAATTTTGTATGAATCTAAATTAGAAACCAAAAATTTGCCAGATATGAACCTAATAGAATCAGAAAATAAGTTAGATGCTGTTGAAGATGATGATGATTTTAGAGAATCTTCGGATTTTATATTATCAGAATCAAAACCAAAGTTAAATAATGTTAGGAAGTTGCGAGGTATTGATAGAGAATTTTGGCGTAAGGAAATGTTTGATAATTTGGTAGAAGCTATTTCTATTACTTATGAACAGCGACAGGCTAATCAATCTGAAAGTAAGGAAATTGAGCAATTTAAAATTGGTGGACAGTGGACGGCTTATGTTCAGCGTAGTGGTGATTTTATTGTGCGGAATGAGAATAACCGGACGATTTGTAGAGGGAATATGTATACTGGTGAGGAGATATTTCCGCTTTCAGAAGCAGCAGCTAGTGAGTTAGAGGAGATGGTTTTAGAAAGGGAGCGATTAGTTAATAAAAAACATGATTTTTCAAACAATGGACATTTTAAGAACTATCATGATATTGAGTTAAGTTGAAAAAGAGAAAGTAATGAACAAACAAGAATTTGATGATGATAAATCCATTTCTAGCCCAGAATACCCGATGGATTTATTGCTTAACGAAGAATGGTTGAGAAAAAGTATTCAAGCTGAGGAAGAAGTAGGGGGTGATATTGGTACTGGTTTAGATTGGGGTTCTAGTTTTGAACAACTGTTGCTGAATCCTGAATTGTTTTATCGTTTAAAAACTTTGCGGATTTCTTTAAATCGGGAAGTGCATTTGTTGCTCAAAGATTGGAATTTGGGAACTGCAACTTCTATAGCATCTGCTACTGCAAGAGAGAAGTTATTGGAAAGATTAAAATTACCTACACCTGATGTTAGAGAACATATTCAAGCTGTGTTGCAGAGAGATGAACTTTTTGGTGAGGAGTTTATTTCTAATCATCAGGTGTTACGCGAATTGCTTGGGGTAATGTTGACAGAAAACGATTGGGAAATTATTGCTTCAGTTGCGGCTGATTGTTTAAAGCAGCAAATTATAAATCAAGTTATAACTTACAAAATTTCAGCCTAGTAATAAATAAAAGTGAGGTTTTTTGATTTAAGTTAATTTTTAACTAAGAATCTGAAGTTTAGCTTCATCAAATACTAAACCACGACGGGCAAAATATTTATGAATGTTTATTTGCACAAATAAATCTTTGAGTTCTTCTGCGATTTCAGTTGGTGGATTTCCTGATAAAGCAACTGCTATTAAACGTTCTGCACTGTGAATTTCTCCACAGTCAATTGCTAGGGTTGCAGCACTACGATACAATATTGAACGGGTTGGTTCTGCTACTAAATCATCAGCTATTAATTCTGCTGCTAATTGTTCTTTTTCAAATGCTTGTCGGCATAATTGAGCAGCTAAATCTGAGTTATTTCTAAGTTTAGCAACTTGTGCCATTTCAGCTAAATCCATAGCCTGTTTATGTAACTCTTGAATCTGACTCATTTTTTTGTTAAAAAGTATTTGTCAACAGATTATGAACTTTAACGAATCAAATTAATTGTAATTCCCAGAGATAAGCTCGTCCAGACTTTATCTGCTGTTAATACAGGTAAATTCAAGCGTTTACCTAAAGCAAGACAAGCACGATCTCCTAATGATAATCCTGTACTTTTGGTTAAAGGTCGAAATTTAGCTATATTTAAGGCATCTTCCTCATTGCAAGCAATAATTTCTAGACTATTTTCTAATAATCCTTCATCTCTCAATTGTTTAATAACTTCGTCTGGAGATTCTCCTAAATCAACAATTTTTGATAATACCTCTACCCAATTAATAATACTGATATAACACCCATTAATCAAGGCATTTTCTACAATTTCCGCTCCTGGTTCATCTCTAAGATAAGCTAAAAAGGCGGAAGCATCTAACACAGATTTATTCACTTAAATACTCCTGTCTGCGTTCTTGGATGAGTTCATCTACTAAGTTTCTATCAGGTGATTTATCTTTTAATAAACCTCTTAATTTTTTAACTTGTTGTTTGAGACTGATTAATTGCAGTGTTCCATTATCTTCAAGAGTTAAAATTAATCTATCTCCAGATTCTAAATTAAGAATTTGTTGGATTTCTTGGGGTAAAGTTAAACGCCCTTCTGCTTCAATATCAAGTGTATAGTGTTGAGGAATTGATGGATTAGCAAGTGTCATAATTTGATATTTTTTTGTTTTCTACATAGTTCTAGTTTAGCAAAACTCTAAAATTTAAAAAATAAATCTCAGCTTTTGTTTCTGTCTACACTTCCGCATTTACTCTGTGTAAGAGTAGCGATTCCATACCAGAAATAATCAAAAATAGCCAAGTGGACAAAAAAGAAATAGCCAAAAGGTCAATGCCATCAAAGACAAAGCCCTGTTACCTTACCAACTAAGGCAACCAGCGTCATCGTCACTATGGCTACCAAAACACCAACCAAACCAAAGCGAAAACAAACACAAACTCGCTCCTGGGAAAACCTGACAGACCGCCGCAAACTTCGCCATATAGAAAACACACTCGATAAAGCCATTGCACAATCACTAGAAAATGGTTCTATTCAATCCCATGAAGACTTTAAAGCCTGTGTAGAAAATTACAGCAAAGAATCAGGCAAAGCACCCATTACCGTAGAACTCTGCGTAGGAGGAGATGATGATGAAGAAATTAGAGGCTATCGCTTCTACCTTACCAGTGACCCCAGTCACAGAACCAGCGGTAAATACCTGCTCAAAAACCTAGAAGGAATCACCGACAAAGACGAAAACTACTTCACCCCTTCCAACATTGCTGAAATCTGCGGCTTTGCAGAAACAGAACTGGATGATTTAGATGATGAATTAGATGATGATTTACTCGATTTAGATGAGGAAAACGAAGAAATAGATGAAATTGACGACGAACTAGACGACCTATTAAACGACGATTTCAACAATGAACTAGACGACCTAGATAACTTAGACGAAGAAGACGAATTACCTCAGAGTCGTGTTAGTGTAGCCGCAACTAAAAATCAAACCAAAACCTCAACCAAGAACCAAAATAAATCCCCATCTAAAACACAAACTAAAACTCAAGATAAAACACCAAATAATAAAACTACCACCAAAAAATCTAAATCCAGAGAACCACTAGATGAAGCTTCTCGTTTAAGTGCCACAGCAGCCACAAATGGAAGAGAAATAAATGGTGTAAACTTAGCAGGATTAACAGGTCAACTAGCAACTTTAGGAATAGCTGTAGGACAAGGAGTTTTAGAACAACTTGCAGCCGAAGCTGATGAAAAACGACTGGCACGAATTCTTAAACAACTACAAAAACAGAATGACCGAGTAGATAACCTCACCAGTCGCTTACAGGAAATAAACCCAGAATCATCAGAATTTCTAAATCCTTCAAATCCTGCAAAATCTTCAACTACTCCCAACTTTTCAAATACTTCAAACTCTGTAAATATTTCAAAACCTGAAAATTTACCAGATTCAACATTTGAAGCATCCACAGAAAATAATCCACTGGCAGTAGCCACCATGAAAATTGGTTCTAAAGTAGATAAATTAGGTTCAACTATAGACCCTAATTATCAAACTCAACCCTTTGAATTAGATAAAAATGCCAGCATCATTGAACAATTTCAACAAATCGAAGATTACCTGCAAAATATTTCTCAACGACTTGACCGTTTAGAAAAGATAGTTGACCGACTGGAAAAACAAATAGCAGCACAACAAAATAGTTCTGTAACTGAATCAAAAACTACTGATGAAACTGTTCAAGCTAACTCCAAGAACCAACCAGAAACCGACGTTTTAGGACATTTGACAAAACGCCAAACCAAGCAACAAAAAATAGCTTGTGCTGATGCTTTAGTGGGATTTGCTGATGTTGCCAATGAATTATTTAACCAATCTCCTGAAAATGGTATTGCTATTTCCAGCAACAAAATTTTAACAGTAAAACAACAGGGTAAACAAACATCACAAACAGGGATATCTGGGGACGTAGCCATTGCATTAGAAAATACCCAAGGTGAAACACTGTTTGCGGGTACTTGCACTGATGGACAGTGGAAAATTACACAAGATAATCTCACCTCTGATGAAAAAATCGGTATCTGCAAACTACCACAATCAAAATCAGAATACGCCCTCAAAGCTACCGCCCAAGCATTAGTGCAAAAGTTTCAAAAACAACTACCTGACAAATTTAATGGTGATGAAGAACCGACATTTACCTGGGCTGAAAATGGTAAACCCAAGTACGATTTTGAAATAGTAAAACTATCTAATGGTACACAACTACTTCAAGGATTTAACCCCAACCGTGATAACGAACAAGTGCTGGATGCAGCTTTAGTACCAGGAGAACCCCCAGAAATTAAACAATGTAATATCCCACTTAGAGAAATGGAAGCATTACTAGATAATCAACAATCAACTCGTTCTAGTCAAGCTGATAGAAATAGACAGCAGAAAAAAACAACTAAAAAACAAGAAAGACAAACTAAAAAATCAGAAATGCAAGTTTAATTGTAAGGAGTCAGAAGTCAGAATATTTGTTTGTAACAGTAATCTACAGCAGTAAGTTGTTTTCTCAACAACCAATAACGGAATTTTATGTTTTCAATTTTGGATTAAAGATGAAAAATTCAAAAGTTTAAAAATGTGACAAGTCACAAAATAGAATCAATCGGGTAATAAATCTAAAATCCAACACTAAAATTCATTGACAGTTCCCCCTGACTTTCGGCACGGGTTCAATCTAAAATCTAACTAAAATCCAAAATAGTTTGATTTGAAAACTCTCATTCATTCTGAATTTTGAATCCTGAATCGTTACGTTTAATTTTACAGATGTGTTTTTTGGTTCACTTCAATAACTGCTGACACCGTGCATTGTACCAAAAACCCAAATTTTCCAAACCAGTTGAATTTAAAACATTTGATAAACACTTGAATTTAACAGAGGCACGAAAAATGAATAACACACAATCTCGCAATTCTCAGTTTAACTTACTACCATTTACCAACTCATTTAGAAACATGAAAAACCAGAAAATAAACCGCACTGATTTATCATTCATCTTCATATCTCTAGCAACAGCAATTTATTTATTAGCAACAAAACCCATATTTGTAACCATTTTGGGATGTGCCAGCATTGTTTTCTTGAGTATTGGTTATGTAATTCGCACAGTACCAATTTTAGAAAAATATTTAGGTAAAAAAATTCGCTTTTGGCATCTTGTGACTGCAATTATCACAATAACCGCTTTACTTGATACCCTAACAACTCCCACCTATGCCATTTTTCTAAGCGGATTAGAAAACTTCTTTGTGACACTTGCCCAACAAAGTTCACAAGCTGGAGGAGGAGGTACAGCTACACTTGATGCTAACGTTGTTGGCTTAACATTTAACCTAATTCGGGGTGCATTTTTATTACTTGTTGCTGCTGCTTCTTTATTTGCCTATAACCAAGCACAACAAGGAAATGATTGGCGACCAATTGTAACTCAAGTAGGGTTAGCTTTTGCAATTGTCATTGCCATAGATGTTATCACTTTTATATTTATTGGCAATGGTACTGGTACAGGAGGAGGCGTTTAAATTTACAAGTCAAAAAATTACTCAATTCCACAATAGATATTTACAGACTGGCATTTATCCTTGTTTTTTCAATAAGATTTCTGATTGTTGATGGCTGAATACTTACAGCAGATTTCAACTAAATGAGGCACGGGTTATTCTCAGGGGGAATGGGATTCGCTTTTATCTGTGTACCTCATAAACCTGAAAAACGCTGTATTAAGAATGAACAATTGATAATTACTAATTATTCATTATGAATTATCAATTGATAATCGAAATAATCGGGTATAACCCCTTTAATTTAAAAGTGAAAAGTCTTTGAATCAGGATAAAAAATCCCCATTACAATAACGCCCTCTTGCCCTCTGCCTCCTGCCTTCGTTAACAGTTATGAAAAACAATCCACATAACGAATTTATCAAAGTTAATCGGATTCTAGGTAAACAAGCCAGCATTGGACCAATACCAGCAGAACAACTTGCTCCCTGGATTGCCATTATCATAATTTCTTATACCATCACCAATGGTTTCCTCAATTTAGGAATAGGTTGGTTTTTTCTCACATCATTCTGGCTAATTATTAGTTGGTGGATTTTAACCGGCAACCAACCCCATCAATTCCTAGACAGATGGCGTAAACCACCCGGAAATGAATGGTACAACGCCAACAATATTTACATTTCACCCATACCAGAAAACCGTCCTCCTTGGATACGTCATCGCTACAGTGATTCACAAATTAACATCCGAAATAAACCCCTAATTGTACCAAATCAATATGGAGGTAAAAACAGATTTATGCCCTTTCAAAATGAAGTAAATATCTGTTGTATTGCAGAAATTAAAAAAGATGACCGTGAAGTTGCAGCTTTATTATTAGAACAAGGAAAATCACAATATCAACTCATATTTGGTTTTCAAATTGCTGGACTACACGACATATTGCATGAAAGTGAAATCAACGAATTTGCCCATGCTATTACCGAAGGAATGAAAGAGATACCACCAGCAGAACGCATAACTTTTTGTACAGGCTGTTACAGTGATAATACTCAACGGCAAACCCAACTCAATGTTTTAGCAGATGACTGTCACCTCAAACCCATATCTGTTCTCATTCGTAACGAACAACTGCGAGTAGAAGAATTGAAAAACGCAGGTACACGCCAAAAGTGGCAGCAAATAGCCTTTTGTACCTGGACAAGTGATCAACAAGGTAATTCCCAACAAAAAGATTTTGTCAGTAGTATCATTGAAAAATGCCGCAATCTCGGTTCTTGGGTAGTAGAATCAATCACAGGCAACAAACGAATATACCAAGAAACATTCTTTAAAAAGCTATTACTGCAAGGCTTTCAACAAGGATTTATTCAATGGGAAGTATTACTAAATACCAAAATAGGCTTAGAAATCACACCTTGTAGTGCAGCAGATTTATGGCAATGGTTGTGGAACAGATTTAACGCAGGTATTGCACCTCCCATTCCCCAGATTATCACCTTAGAAGAAACAGCCACAGCAATACAACTCACAGAAACCTTAACCACAAACAAACATATCTGCACACTACTGATTGAAGGTACACAAGGGCGTTCCGCTTGTCCAGAACATCGTGGAGATTATGATCGAGTTTATCTCACAGGCAAGGGTCAAGTCTGCGGTGTAATGACAATGACAGACCCGCCACTAGGTTGGACAAATGCTCAAGAACAACTCAAGTGGATGTGGAAAATACTGTCTTCCAGCTATGTCCATGATACAGAAGCATGGATAGAAATTAGCCGTGGCAATGACTTTTTCATTCAAGATAACCTTGCCCGTCAAGCCAAGCAATCTAAAACAGCCCGCACCATAGCCATAACCAAAGGCCAGGGACGTGACATAGGTGCAGAAATCAAGCAAGAAGAATCATTTGAGGCACAGCGTCGGTTGTATGAAGGTACAAAAGCCTTACATTGTGCGCCTGTTTTCCTGGTATACCGTAATAACACAGAGGAACTAACTCATGCTTGCAATCTACTGGCTAACAGTTTTGAAACCGCCAAGGTACTGCGTGAACGTAATATTGCTTGGGAAATATGGTTACAAACATTACCTATCACCTGCAAACGCTTATTACATGATGGTAATTTAAGCGAGCGACGGTTAACACTTGATACACAAACAATTGCCGGATTGATACCTCTAACCGTACCCAAAGATATTGATAAACAGGGTGTAGAGTTTTTAACCAGTCGTGGTGGTAAACCTATCTACATAGATTTGTTTCATCAACAAATAGGACGTGCTTTAATTACAGGTACTTCTGGTTCAGGAAAGAGTGTTTTGGGGTGGCGGTTTGCCCAAGAAGCCTTAGCTAACAATATTCCTGTAGTGGGAATGGATATTTCCGCCGGAGGTAACAGCACTTTTAAAACAGCAATTGAATTACTGGGAGAACAGGGTGCATATTATGACATTGCCAGTGGCAGTAGTAATTTACTAGAACCGCCAGATTTGCGTCGGTTTGATAAAGTAGAACGGGAACGAAGAATGGAATCTTGGAAGGATTTTATACGTAAAGCTTTAGTGGCGATCGCTATGGGTAAAGTTGAAAATCCTCACCTATCCCAAAGAGTTGATGCTTTGCTTGTTAAAGCTTTGGATGTGTTTCTCAAAGACCCGGATATCATTGCTCGTTATAACCGTGCATTTGAGAATGGTTGGCGTTCTTCAGAATGGCAGGAAATACCCACATTACCAGATTTTGTTAAGTTTTGTACGCGAGAACGTCTAAATCTGCGTTCATTTGAAGAGATTGACCGGCAAGCACTCAACCAAATCCAAAATCAGGTCAGTGCGTTACTAGCATCGAGGTTAGGAAAAGCGATCGCACGTCCGAGTACATTTTCCCCTGAACCAGTGATTAAATTCTTTGCTTTGAGTGGGTTAAGTAACGAACAAGATGCGTACTTGATGGCGATTAATGCTCATACTGCTTGCATTCGTAACGCTTTATCCCATCCCAAGAGTTTGTTTATTGGTGATGAACTTTCAGTATTGTTGCGTAAAGATGGGTTTGCTCAAGTGATTGGTGAAACTTGTGCTACAGGACGTAAGGAAGGTATTGCAGTTTTACTACTATCCCAAGATCCAGATACGATCTGCGAATGTGCAACCGGCGCTCAAATCATGCAAAACATGACTTATCGAATTACTGGACGCATTACCAGCACTGGAGTTGCTTCTTTTGAGCGTTATCTGGGTTATCCTGTCCATATCATTAGTCAGAATGCCACGGAAGCGTTTTTACCACGGATCAGTGACCTTTATTCGTGCTGGTTAGTAGAAACAGGTGGTAGATTTTGGCGTACTCGTTTTTACCCTGGGGAAATGATGTTGGCTAGTGTTGCTAATAACCAAGATGAACGCGAAGCACGGTCACGGGTAATGGCACAGTATCCAAATACTCCTAAAGGTAGGTTGTTAGGACTCAGAGCTTTTACGGATGCTTACATTTGTGCTTTGAAGGAAAACAAAGGTTTTCAACATATTGGACAAGAGGGATCTATGGTGAATACATTGCATTCTCGATTTAATTCTGGTGAACAGGTTGAAAATCGTTCTTTAATTGCTAGTTAATACTTACATCAGATTTTTTGAATCATAACGTGACCCTAAGTTTTCAATAAATAAAATCCTGAACAATTCAATTAGGTTTAGGTGTTTTAAATCTAAAACCTAAAATTCAAAAAAGTGTTAGCTAAAGGATTTTTGACTATGAAACTAAAAATAAAATTCTGGACAGTTAGGTTTAGGCGTTTTCAATCTAAAATCCAAAATCCAAAATCTAAAAATCAAAAAAGTGTTAGCTAAAGGAATTTTGATTATGAAACTGAAAATGATGTCAATTCAATTCATTACCATGATTTTAGTTTTGGGTATTAACTCAGTTAATAAACCAGCCTTAGCTGCTACGCAACCTAACAACACATCAAACAACAATGCAGTTAACGGCAATAGTATTTTGGTGGAAAATACTGAAAATCAAATTAATAACTTCATTGGAGATGTAACAAACTTTGTCCAACAAGACTTATTCAGTCCCATAACCGATTTGATTAACTCAACAATTGGCGCATTCCAAATTCCTGATATTTCTCAATTGTGGAATCAGATTTTAGGTGGTTCAGCAAATCAAAGTCCAGGAGCTATATTGTCGGAAATTTTGGAAAATAAAACCAATGGTCAAAGTTCTTATGGTATTCGAGAAGATATAGGCAAGAATACTACTAGAAATGTTGTGAATGAAATTGTTAATCAAACAACTTTAGGAGAAACAGCCCAAACTCAAATGGCTCAAATTAAAGAGGCTACTCGACAAGACACTCAAACAATTATTAACTTAGGAGAAGAGTCTCAAAATTTGGATGTCACCCAACAGATTTTACAAAACTTGTCTCAACAAACAGCACTCAATGGTCAAATCAATGAACGAATATTTCAAGAGGCACAACAAGCAAGAATTGATAGAGCATTAAACAATACTTTGATTACTCAAACAGCTAAAGAACTTGCAGCTATTAACACTGCTGATAGAAGAAAAAGTATTGCTGCTGGTAATGCTATGTCTCAACAAGCAGGTTTATTAATGATGCCTGGTGGCGTGACTTTGGGTAACGAGCAATAGGTGGAATTTAACAATTGTCCTTATCAATTGATAGTTGATAATTGACAATTGTTTAATTTAAGGGTTAAGCCGTCAGCTATCGGTTTCCGTCAGCAAGAAAGAAGAAAAACATCAATACCTCACCTGTAACTTTCTCTCATTAACACTTGTGGGATTTGACAACATTCTGCTCATTTTATGAAAAATCTATCTAATAGCAGCTAAAAGCTGATTACTACTGATAGCTGAATACTTACAAAACCTCTCCTTTCAAGCAGAAGAAATTATATTTCTAATCTTCTCATTTACAAGGAGATTTAATTGTCAATTGTCAATTGTTGAACAGCTAAAGTTTTGAAAAGTATGATGTACCTAATTGCTCAATCATTCCCTGTGACTGGTGGAGAAACTCAAGCATTAGATATTGTCTCCAGTGCTTTAGAACTATCTCGTGCCACCGTTAAATCGTGGAATTTAGTTTGGCAAGTTACCCTAGACCCCTCATCTCTTTTATGGTACGGCTTGGTTAAATTAGGTATCACCTTGGGAGCAGCTAGTATTTTGTTTGTTGCACTGACGACTGGCAAAGAAATTATTGAGAAACAATCTTGGTCGGAATTAGCAGCTATTTTTGTTTGGCCACTGATAATTATGATATTTCTTGGTGGTAACGGTAATTTTCTAGCTAAAACCATTATTTTCATCCGAGGCTTTGCTTATAATCAAGTGCAAAATGTGTTGAGAATTCAAGTTAGTGAATTAACATTTAAGTCTGCAATTGCTAATATAACTATTAGCAGTATTGCTAGACAACAGCTAGAAAATCTTTACAGTGAATGTCAGGGACAAGTTGGAGAAGAGTTAATTGAATGCTGGGATTCAAAACGAGAACAAGCCCAAGCTATTATTACCGCAGCTGAAGAGAAAGCTAAATCTCCACTTCAACCATTGCGAGATTTTGGTAGTTTTCTCTGGAGTAGAACTTTACCTGGTCAAATTGGTACTGCTGTTCAATTTGTCAATGACCCAGGTAGTGTGTTTCGAGATACGGCTATTCCCATTATTCGCTTAATTCTTTATGCTCTGCAATGGGGATTTGTCAACATTTTAGAAGCAGCATTATTACTAACTGCTTTATTTGCACCAATAGCAGTAGGTTTATCACTTTTACCATTACAAGGTCGTCCTATTTGGGCTTGGTTAACTGGGTTTATTTCTCTGTTTGGAGTTCAACTGGGATATAACATTTTAGTCGGTTTAACAGCTGTTGTCTTAGTTAAATCAGGTGCAGCATTAGCATCTGATGTGGCTTTCATGTTTTTCTTGAGTATCTTTTCTCCAATTTTGGCAGTATTGATAGCTGGAGGTGGAGGAATGGCAATTTATAACGGTATTTCTGCCAACATTAAAGGCTTAATTGATGTCTTTAGCAGTGCTATTGGTACTGCAACTAGCGTTGCTTTGCTTCGCAGGAGTTAATACTAATTACTTGGAAGGCATAATTTTTTAGTTGTATTTAGCTGTAATTAGCAGGAGAATATAATGAGAAAGAATCATCAATTGATAATTAACAATTGTTTACAGCACTTTGCTCAACTGTTTGGTATAAAACGAAATCGCATAACCCCTGCTGCATAAACATTTTGGACATTTAAGTGTGGCACTTTAACAAGAAAAATGCTGTAATTCCAAAAGTGTTGAATCTTGCAACAAAAGTTTACAATCTTTGTATTTTAGTATTTTACCCAGCAATTAAACTGAGATAGCTATGCAAATCAAACGACTGCAATCACCACTATTACCAGAATCCAAAAATTTATTAGCTATTTGTTTCTTGTGTTTAACAGCATTTAATGGTTTGATTCTCTTATTAACGCTATTTACTGCTTTTAGAGTCAATAAAATTGCTGAACGCAAAACTACCTTTGCTCAGTTAGTAAATGGTCAAACTATCTATATATCGGAACAAGAACGCAATTGGCGTTATCCAGCAGTAATTCAAAAAGTTGTTAGTGATTGGACAATGCTAACATTTAATTGGGATAATAAATTGGTAGGAACTGAAGAAACAGATCCGGGTATTCAAGTTGGTAAAAAACGCATTCCTACTAATACTTGGTTTGCTTCTTTACTATTAGAACCAAAATTTGCTCAAGCTTCTTTACCAAAAATTGCTGAATTAGTTCCAACGAGTGTTTTTACAGGTCAGCTTCGTAGTACAACAATTATTTCCTATTTATCAGAACCAAGAGCAATTAGATTAGGGGAATGGGAAATTGATATGATTGCTACTCGTATTTTAGTTGACCGTTCTACTGGTAGAGATGAACGTATTCCTTTTAATAGGACATTTACCGTTCAAGCAGTAGAAATTCCCCGTTCTCCACTCGGAAAAGATGCTTCTTTAATAGAACAGAAAATTTATGAAATGCGTTCATCAGGGTTACAAATTACTAAAATGGTTGAGTTTAATACTCAGCAACGTCGTTAAAAAATAAGCAATCAGCTATCAGCTAATAACAAGAATAATAAATATAGAAATAATATTTGATTTTTGATAGCTTGATTGGCATAACCATACAAACCCGGATTTCTCACCAAAATTCTCAAAACTTTATAAAATCTAGATTCTGGATTTTCACACTGCTACAGAAATCATCCCATGAAAAACCCATGAAACTATTTCTTTGTAAGGGTTTGAAAGACTACGATTACATTGTTTATGAGAAATGCAGGACAAAACCTCCGTACACCTAAATCATCTAAAACATTTTTACCTGCTGCCTCTTAGCTGCTTACACAAGTATTTATGGCTACGCCACGCAAGCTATCAGAAATCAAACCGGATTCCTCTATTAATCTGAAGTTTTTTGTGAATTTAATCAAAATTCAGTGACATTTTAATAAATAAAAAAAATAAAAATCATGGAAAATATAAATCAGAATCAAGAATTTAATTCCCACAATGGTAATTCTACCAATTATTCCTTAGAATCTAATACTAATAACGGTCATCATCGTTCTATCCAAACCACTATAGAAGATGAAGAAATTATTAGTCCTGAAGAGGAACAAATGCTGGCAGGGTATAACCCTAATGCAACTGGGCTTATTTCTCAAGAATATCGCTTGAAACAGGATGAAGAAAAAGCAATAGAGCGACCTTTAACAGAAAAACCAGGTGTCCGTCTTGTTTTTGTAGTCGGTTTGGTAGGAATGGTTATTGGTTCTGGTTCATTGCTTTGGTTTGGATTTTTACAACCTAAACCTCCCGTTAAACAAGCTGTGAAAACTAATAATTCATTGCCAACTAGCGAACCTAATTTAGATGAATCTGCTGAACTAAAAAGTAGATTAGCTTTTCAAGACCAACAGCAACAACTTCAAGTAGAACCAGTTCCCACTACTTCCCCAAGTCAAACACCAAAACCAGAACCAATAACAAATCCATCCGTTAGGCCAGTACGTCAAACTGTTCCACCACGCACGACTGCTGTTAGAGTTGCTCAACCTGCACCTGTAATTAGAAGAAATCCTGTTCCAACTCCTTTTAATTCACGTATCAAATATACTCCTCCACCAACACAAAAATCAATAGAAAAATTAGTAGAAACTCCTGAAAATCTTGCTGATGTTTTACGAAAATGGAAGCAATTATCTAGTTTGGGAGAGTCACAAATTAGTAAATCAATTCAAGAAAAAACTACACCAACTAATCAAAATTCTAAAACCTTAAAACCAAGTACATCAATGCTTGAAGAAACTGAACTAAAAACAGTTTTGATTGGTTCTAAAAACGTTGACAATCAAACTGATTTAACACCGGGTATGATGGGTATTCTCAACCGTACTCCTGTTGATTTAATCAATGCCAATACAAGCAACAATAAGGATGTAGCACTGGGTACATCAGCTTCGGCTAAAGTGATCATGCCGATGATTTGGGATGAAGGTGGTAAAAATGCTAATGACCGCTTTGCTGTGGAGTTAACTAAACCTCTCAAAGCTACAGATGGTACGGTTGCGTTTCCTGCTGGTACTGTTGTGGTTGCTAAAACTACATCTGTAAGTAAGAGTAATTTGGTTTCGGCTACTGCGATCGCTCTAGTTTATCCTAATTCCCAAGGTACGGTTAAACAGGAAACAATACCGGCTAATACATTATTAATTCGGGGTGGAAACAAACGCCCATTACTTGCTCAAAAGCTGCATGATGCAGGGTCAGATATTGCCAAACAAGATTTATTAGTGGGATTACTTAGTAGTTTGGGAAGAGTGGGTAGTATAGTTAATCAACCCCGCACGCAATCTAGCACTGTTGTTTCTGGTGGTAGTTTTAATCAAAGTACGGTTACTACTAATGCTGACCCGCAGATATGGGCTGCTGTATTGGAGGGATTTTTTGATCCATTGAGCGATCGCTTATCGAGACGTTCTGATCAAGCAGTGCAAGAATTGTTGCAACGTCCTAATATTCAGTATTTACCTGAAGGTATGGAGGTTTCAGTTGTTGTTAATAATTTCTTGAAAGTTGAAAGGTAAGCATTCAGCTATCAGTAATCAGTAATCAGTAGTCAGTTTGCACATATAGGGAGACAGGTTTTTCATAAAGTCAGAATCTTACAAAAATCCACAAGTTTTGATGAGAGAAATTTACAGGCTTGTATTTGTGTTTAATAGCCTATTGCTGACGGCTTACAATCAAAAGTTTTAAATCAAAATCTCAAATTAATATGAAAGTATTTGCTGTAAATATCATTGCCAATAGTGTATTATTGTTTAGTGGAATAGTCCCTGTTGTCCAAGCACAAACTCCTGCTTATCGCTTGATTGAAAGGGATATAGCTGTTAACAGTAAAATTCAAGTGAAAGTCACTCCTGGACGTGCTACACCTATCAGTTTTAGTCAAACTGACGAAACTATTGCTTACATTTTACTAGCAGATCCTTCACGACTGGTCTACACTACAGATGCAGATTTAAACAGTGGAAAAGCTACAACCATTTTTTTAAGAATAATCAAAACTTTGAAGTTTCCTCAAACTACCTCTACTAATATTACTAATTTACTGGTGCAAACTGTAGATTCTCAAGGACAAAAGCGACTTTACAATTTTGATATCATCCCCCATCGAGGAAAACCTGATTATGTTGGGATTCAAATTGCAAATGCAATTCCAGGACAACAGAAATTATTAATAGATAAAAAACGCACTGCTACAGTTGATGATATTGAAAATGGGCTAAGAATTGCTATTAATCGTGGTTATACCCAAAAAAATGATCCTGTTGTTCCTAAAGTGCAGCAGGTTTTAGTGTTGTTACGCACTAGCAAAGTCACTATTACAGAGGCAGCTAAATCTGTTGATATACCAATTGCTGTAATTTCGGAGTTAGGGAAAATAGCAATTAATCAGAGTAATTGTAAATTGCTTTTGAATGGTTGTTAAATGAAATAACGAAATAACTGTGTACAATTCTACTTACCCTGATTGATAAAATACTTTAACTTAAGTAGGGGTTGCTGAATAAAACCAAGACCCGGATAAATCAAAGGTTTGAGGCTGATAAACACAGAAATTAGTGCAAAGATATAGTGTCTACAGCATGAAAAACCGTTCGGCTGACGCTCACGGCGAAGCCTTACACTTTTGTGGAGTTCAAGAGATGGAAAAGAAGTTTTCAAATCTCCTCCAGCATAGCTGCCTCCTGACTGGGAATTTTAGATTTTAGATTGGAGTGGACAAAAACAATCCAAAATCCAAAATTGAGAACTCCTGCCTCCAAGCCTTCACGAGAAGACTTTCTCAGCAAACCCTAAGTAATGTTCTAGTCAATTTTCATATCTTGTTGAACCCAATTTTTTATTTTCATAAATTGTTCGGACATTTCTGCTTGACTTAAATTAATTTCATCAGTGTCATTAACCAAATTAACAAACTTCTGTAACTCAGCTTGTTGCATATCATTAACATTTTGCAATTGTGCTAATTCTTGCTCCTGAGACACTACCACCGCATTTAATCGTTCAACTTCTGACATCAATGGGGCAATTGTTTTTTCTAACTCTGAATTAACCACCTTTACTGCCTGTTTAGAAAATGTGTTGTGCCACCCGCTTTGATTCGCTTCTTCTAGTGATTTTTCTAACTCAGCTACCCGTTGTTCTAATTGCTGGTTTTTAATGAAGATATTTTGCACTGCGGCTAACTGCTTCTCTGTATCAATTAACTTTTCAATTAATTTTTCCTTTTCTTGTGCTATTTTTTGGGAATGTTGAGCAGCAGCTTTTAATTCCTCTGCGGCAGCTTTCAGGGCTGCATCACGAATTTCCACAAAGCGACCTAATTCTTCTTCTGCTTTTTCTCTTTCCCGTTGTGCCAAGGCTTCAGCAATTTTTTCTTCTACTTGTTGTGCAGTAAATGTCTCTTGGAGGTGATTTCTACTACCGCGCTTTGCTATTATTATTTCTGGCTGAATTTGTGCAGGTTTAAACAATGTTTTTGTGAATGACCCTTGAGAAACTGTATGATCTAACAGTACCCACCAAGATTCATTACCATTTAGTTCCCATTTGGCGGTAATAATACCTTTGTAGCCTTCCCATTCTCCATCAACAACGACAACGCGCACCCCTAGAGCAAATTTGGGAATGTCTGTTTGTTCATGATTGCTAGGAATAGAATTGGAATTAGTTGCTTTTGTACTGGTTGCAGTTTTACCAGATGTAGACTTGATTTGTGCTGCTGTTTTCTTGCCTGACCCTACGAGTTCTTCAACCAGGTGATGCGCTACTTTGGTAAGTTGTCGCAAAGCAGCAACACTCCAATTTTGGACTTTTTCTTTCACCAAACGTTGTATCCGTTCTGGAAGTCCTTCAAACCAAGTGTAAATTTTCATGGCTGAGGAAGCAATGTAACGGGATGCCCCAAAGTCGGCACTCGATAACCAGGTGTTAAATACTTGCTTACCATGAGGGCAAACAGCAAGGCAGTCGTTGTAGATTTCCTGTAATGCTTTACCACTGGCTAGTATTCCGTCAAATGTCTGACGGACAAAGCCCAGGAAGTTAACTAGGGTGGTTTTGGCTTTGTTTTGAAGTGCGGGGTCTGTAAATTGCTGGTAGTCGAAGCTGTACGTCACCGCAAAGGGGGCGATATCATCAGCTTGTCTGTGAATGTATTGGTCTAGTTCCTGCTGGGCTGTTGCTTGAATGTCCGCTAGAGCTTCCCTAAAACCTTGAGCTTGTGTCATCATAGTAGTGACCTCGAAATATTAGGTCTATTTGTGAAAGGGCGATCTGAATTCCGGCAAGAATGTGCGATCGCCTTTTTGCTTTCTCTATTATAGCGATTAAATCTTTAATTCTCTAATCGGCATAATGTATACAATTGTAATTGAAAATAGAAATGAAGGACTTTGAAATGACAGAATTATTAATGAATCGTAACGTGCCACCAAAATTTACTAAGCGTAGTGATAGAAAGGCTGTGCAGCAATCGAAGGTTAAAATTCGTTGTCGCTTACAGGATTTAATTGATGCCCAGGATTTGACTAGATCGGCTTTGGCTGAGGCCACTGGGTTAACTGCTACTGCTGTTAGGGGATTGTGTGATAACTCTGCTAAACGTTATGACGTTGATACTTTAGCTGTTCTGTGTGATTTTTTTGGTTGTGGAATGGGTGAATTATTTGAAGTTGTCCCAAAAGAAGGCCATATCGAATAAATCAGCATTTCCTAACTCTATTTTTATTACACACAGATGACTATAGAAATAGCTATTGAAGTCCTAATTTTAAGTTAATTTTGACAGAAATTTATGGTGCAAAGAATTGAAGAAATATTAGGTAATACAATTAGTGAATATACTCCTAATGCAATCAAGTTTCAGGATTTATCATTGGCAACATTGGAAGAGATTGTTAAAGATGGTCACACTACAACATCTGCAAGTTTTAACGCTGCTCCATCAGTGGGTTTATTTATCGAATTTGGACAGCGTTGCCAAGAAAAAGGATTAATAGTAAATTTTGATGGAGTAGCATTTACTAAGACAGATAACCCCGATTTAGTTGTTGATGCGATTACAGTCATCGGTGTAGAAGACTTAGATTTTGTCGGTGAATTTGTTAAATTTGTTTGGGGATGTGATGAGTTAGAGATAAATTCTCAAAAGTTATATGCTTGGTGGTATTAGCCATTGAACATAAATTACTGAAAAAAATAACCAGGGGTTAAATTGATTGATAAAAATTATTCGTAGTCGTGCAACTCCAGAACAAATTTAAGAGATGTTACAAGAGCTAAAGTTTTATATAAAGGTAGCGGTAGACCTTGAACGTCGTGTTTTAGCTGGTGGAGGTGAAATGCACTTTTACTGTGAACAAGCACTATTAGAAGATGGTAGTTTACAACAGGATATCTGGGCTGCAAGTTTTAGACCAGACAACAAACAAATAATTTATGAATCTATGGTAAATTTACGTCCTAGACAAAATCGTTCAATGGAAATTCAGGATGCTAAAATCAGAGAACAAGTTGCTGCAATTATTATGGAGTTTTTAGCATGATTAACTTAACTTATAACCAAGCAAGTTTTATTAAGGATGATGTTTCTATCAGGTTAAATAAATTAAATAATCACTTAAAACAGATTCAGGGATTATCAGAAGACCCTGATAATAATGAAGTAGTCAAAACTCTGATTAAAGAGACAATGTATTTTATTGAATGGATTGCCCCAGATGTAGAATTTGATCATGCTTTTGAGTTAGCTAATTTAGGAAGATTTCTAACAAAATGGTTATTTAATGTAGAAGCCTGGAATAACACAGAAACCGACAATCAATTTACTCAGGAATTAGAGAATTGGAATAACAGGATATTACAAGTATCACAATTATTAAGTGCATAAATTATGACTCAACCACCATTACCACAACCAAAATTAGAACCCAGTGGAATTACATTTGACCAATATGCAGAGTTTACGCCCCAAAAACTAGAATTGAGTAACGGATACATGGGTTACGGTGGACAAGACCAGCTTGGGTTTCATTTAGCAGTGCTTACCAATATGGGGTTATTAAAAGCAGTCAAGCACACCAATTTAGCATTGTGGATAGAAGCCCTGGACTTTGTAGTGAGAGAAAAACTAGCAAAAGTTGATGCAGAACCAGAAGTAACAGAAGCAATGTTAACTAGATTCAATCAGGCAATGTTAGACCTAGAAGCTGTGATAGATTATTTGGGTGAATAGTCTAGTTTTTAGATTTTACTCTAAGAAAATTTCGACAGTAGTAGAATGAAGCAACTCAATTTATTTGGAAACACAGAATATAAAACATTAAGAACCACAAAACCAGTGATGGATGCTGAATTTTTACAACAGTGGAAATCACGGGTGTTTAATTATCAACAAAATCTTAGAAACAGTGAACCACCACAGCAGACATCGTTATTTGAATTAAAACCATCATATTGTAATCCTGACACCATTGACCCATTCAAACTACAATTACAATCAATGGCGTTTTATCGGATGCCAGATAATTATGGTCAAGCTGCCCTCTATTTCATAATTGATTCTGCTGCTGAATTATTGTTGTATGTTGGGGAAACCAAACACAGTAACAAAAGATGGAAAGGTGTTCATGATTGTAAAGAATATATTGGTAGTTATCAAGAACTGCATTACAAATATAATATGACTACGGCGGTTAACATTGGTTTTTGGTGGGATGCCCCGGTGGAGAGAAAACCACGTCAAGAACTGGAACAAGCTTTAATTCAAAGGTGGCGATCGCCATTCAATAAAGAGATGTGGAAACTCTGGGGGCAACCCTTCGGAAATTCTTAGAGGAAAAATAATTAATTGGGGTCATCTTTGCCGATACCCAACTGACGTAACTTAACTTTAACATCTGCCCAATCTGAACCACAGTAGTAGTATTGTTTATCTCGAATATTGGCAATATAATAACCATTTTTACCACCGTTGACTCTGAATAATTCAATCAATACCTTAGTTTTGGTTAATCCATTCCTTTGTAAAGTTGAATCTAAATCAGTAGCAATTCCATGAGTATTATAAAACACCTTGCCTGGATAAAAAGACCAGGTAGTGCCTTCGCGGTGATAAATTTGTAGGTAAAGAGGGGAATAAATTGATTGAGTCATGAAAACATTGTAACCCACATTCCGCAGATGCAACCCAGATAATTGATATTTTTGAAAAATCCTAGCCAGAAAAATTTTATTTACCTAATTTTTCTGGTTGAGTTCAAATTTATAGTCCAAAAAATAGCGAGTATTACTAAAATAAATTTTACGATGTTTTAAAATAGATTCTCTGTTTCAATTAAAGCAGTCATTTTTGGTAAAATAAACATGACAATTACAGCCAAGAATATTTCTATCTTCGCTTAAAATTTCTATTTACTAATTTTATCGAAAACTATCTGTATCTTTTTGGTCAAATAAACTTGCATCAAATAATTAGATAATATTTACTACAACTCTTTCCTAAATACCTAACAATCTTTTCACGTTCCTCTGTTAAATTACTCATTTGTTTTTGTCCATTTATGATTACCAAGTGTACAGCTTGAAACATCTGAAATACCCACCTCATTGTCGGGTTATTTGTGATTTTCTTAACTTGATTTCTAATCCCATCATCAAATTTAGCTAATTCTTGTCTTAACTTTCTTTGTGCGAGGTTATAGACTAACAAACACAATCCCATTATCATGGCAATTGCTTCCACTCTTTCAGGTGTTTTCACAAATACGCTTGATGTAAAAAACAACGGATCTTTCAAAAACCTAAATCCTCTCTCATTAGATTGTTGGGCTTTATATTCCTCTAGTACCTGCTCATCACTCAATTCATTTTTATCTAAGATATTCGTTGCTAATATAAATCTCCCTGCTTTAATTTTTTCAGTTTCTATTGCTGATTCTAAAATTTCTATCTTACCTGTAACTTGATATTTTGTTTGATTTGGTTCGGCTAATTTATTTGGTCTACCTGCTGTTTTATATTCTGCTTTTTCTATGTATTCAATTTCTTTAATTTGGTGATATTTCCAGGATTTTGATAGTTTTTCTATTGCTATTTTAGCGTCTGGTTGACAAGCAAACTCTTGCTTGGATAGCTTTCTGAGTGCAGCTTCTGCTTTTTCTAACTGTTTTTTTACTTGTTTGTCTACTTGTTCGATACTTGATTTTTTTCTGAATTCACTTTCAACGATTATCCATCTTTGTTTTATGCCTCCATATTCTGATTCTTTCACCGCTATTTTATATCCCTTTATTTGACTATCTTTCCATGATGATTCTTTGATGTCTAAGATTTTCTTCTGTGCCTCTTTGATACTTAATGGTACTCTTGTTATCCATTTTAATTCTCTCATTGCTGCTAAATTTTCTGCTGTATATAAGGCACTGTCTGCTACACTTATGCCTTCAAATGTCCATTGTTTTTTAAATTCTTTTAATCTTTCTACAAATACACTTTTATCATCTACGTTTCCTGAGTCTACTTTTAAATATAGTGGGATGTCTCCATCTCCTGTTACTATCATGTCTATGATAAATTGTTTGAGGTCTGGTCTTTTATCTCTTGAGTATCCGTGAACTATTTCTATTGCTTTCATCTCTGGCTCTATTTCTAATTTATTCTTTTCTATTTCTTTTTTGTTTTTCTCTATTTCTTCCGTTTCTTTTTTGTACTCTCCTTCTACACTCATTGATGTTCCATCTAAATGAATACTCTTGCTTTCTACTTGGAATTTATGGGCCGCTTTTATGGCTACGGTTGTAAATATTTTTGTTGTTCCTATTTGATAATATTTGTCTAGTTCTCTTCCTAGTCTGTCATCGTTTAAATGTGATGGTAATACTCCTTCTCCTATTAGATGTTCTGTTGCTTTTCCTACAAAAAATTCGTCAAATAGGTATAATGGGGCGCTTAAAAATCCTAATCCATTCAATATCATTGCTTTCATTACTTGTCCTGGTGTGAGCATTTCTTTTGTTTTTATTCCCACTATTTTATTCACTTCTTCTACCAATTCCATCTCATCTATTATTCCTGCTACTATTCCCAAATGATCTATATTTAAGATTTGCATGGCTTCTTGAGACTCTTTCATGGCTTTTCCTTTATCTATTTTACGCTTATTATTTTACAAATAAATAGCCTGAAATGATTGCCAGATAACCATTTCAGGCTTTGTATTTTTACAATTCATAATTATTTAATCTGCCTCAATATCTGCGGAATGTGGGTTGTAAACAATCAAAATCAGGGATTCCCCAAATCAGAAACTCCCTGAAATTAACATCATTATAAATTAATGACAGTGATACCCACCGGTTCTGGAATGATGACACCCTGAGCGATTGGTTCTGCCAGAATGGGCAAACGCTGGACTAACTGCTGCTACCAACGGCAATACTACTAACTTTTTCATCTTGATGTTTTGTAAATAAATGTAACTGCTGCACAATAACATCAAGGATGACAAGAAACCCAAAGAACACCAAAACTTTAAAAACAATAGAATATTATGTACATTCACTTAAATGGGGGATTCCTCAAGCAAACATTGTGATGGTACTGAGAAATTCTTAGAGGAAACGCCAAGATAATATTTAATACCAAAGAAATTACTGGAGAATTTTCTTAGAGGAAACCAGGAATTACAAAACAGGGTAAAGAAGTTACTATATATACATAGATGTTTAAAAACCCAAAATTATGAACAAACTATGGAAATATGGAGCAATTACAGGCATAATGTTTACAATGTTGGTACTAGATGTATCATCAGCATTGTCAGCACCCAAACCCAAGTATTCCAGATGTAAGAATAGTCAGGAATATTGTTTACGAAGGGGAGACAGGGGAAGATTAGTTGATGACTTAATTGGTGGTTTAATCTGCGTTGGTATTGATAATGTCAATTCTGAGAAAAAAGATGACCCCGATTATGCGGTGTTTACTGAAAAAGTAGAAAATGCAGTCAAGGAATTTCAGAAAACTGCCAATATCAAACCCGATGGCATTGCTAGACCTGCGACTATCAAAGCTATTCAATATGGTTGTTAAACTCTGGTCTTTTGGGTGTTCCTGATTTTGTAGCCTATGCAATCGCAGTTTCCCCTAAGAATTACAGGGTCATTGGGCGATCGCTTGAGAGGTCGTAGGTAATCTAAAGAGCGATCGCCAAGCCCGCACAGCATTCAAAGTTTAAGGTGATATCGGGTAGCAGTTAGGGGTGAAGGCTGACGCAGACGTTACTAATATTTATTAAATATAAAACCCCTAGAACTCAGTCTAGAGGCTTGGTATAAAAACTATTATTTTAGTAGTAGAAATTTATTCTAACTAACTACTGTGCTAGTAGATTTTAATGCCATTCTCTTTTTGACTTTCCTCATTAGTCCTAATGCAAATAGAGAGCCTACTGTGGGGATGGTTGCACCACCTGGAATGTCGAAGGGGACTGCGGCTGATGTATATGTAGCACCAGCAAATCCCCCATTATTATATGTACTAGAAGATATACCAACAAGTCCATTCACACCCTCAGAATCGTTCAAAGAAAACTGGAAATTACTCCCAATAATTCTCAAATTGGCATTCACTAAAACACCATTTAAAACTTCAAAACTATTGCTAGTCTCATTTCCTAAAGAAAATGGAGAAAAGGGAGTAGCAGGTAAATTTAAACCCGCAGGGTAGGAGGTGACGATTATGCCAGTAGCAGAGCTAGTAGCGTTATCTATTAATCCATATATTGTACCTTCAACAGTACCATTTACTGAACCCAACCCCGGATCATTTGTGAAGGAGAAATTAAAATCAAGTGCTTGCGCTGGAGATGCACTACTAACCACAACACCCGCCACAGCACCACCAACCACCAATGGCATAATACGAGATAATTTCATGAGTTTTACTCTAAGTTATGCGTTACACTGTCCATCATAAATTACGTAAGTAGGTAGGCGTTGAAATTTATCGTTGTGGCAAGGCAGGAGGGAAGAGGTTTTTAGGCATTTTACATTTTGTTATATAACTTGTTTTTTTCGTGCCGACTTACTTAGTATTTTATTTCCCTTTAAAAATTTATTGAATTGTTAATATAAGTAAACTATAAACTTTTCCCCTAAGAATTACAGGTTTATTGGGCGATCGCATATTAAACGTAATCCCCAAGCCGAGATATGTGTAATTTCCTGCAAAATGCTTTGGAAAACCTTGTTATATCTGCATTCTAGCCTTAGCATACAATTTACCCTTTTTACTAATAACATTTTCTTATGTTCAAAAATTTTAACTTTTTCTTTAATAAAACTTAGTCTTCATTTAATCCAAATAAGTAGTCTTGCTTAGAAAGCATTAATTTGATAATACTTGTATGTAAATATCAGTAAAGGTTGTAAATTACTAAGAATCAACCACATTACTAATTAATAAGCCACTAAATAACTACTGAAATTTACAACTGCATAAATATGTCCAGCAAAGATAGGAGATAAAGTATGTCACAAAAGCTAAATCGTCGTCGGTTTATTCAATCATCGGCGGCAGCAGCAGCAAGCATAGGTATATCCACTATTCGTACTTCAGCTGCTAGTGTTGATAAGTATATTGAAGCAATAGTAATTGGTAGTGGTTTTGGTGGTGCGGTTGCTTCATTACGTCTCGGTCAGGCAGGAATCGAAACAATAGTATTAGAACGGGGAAGACGATGGCAAATTACAGATGCAGGTGATACTTTTTGTACAACAAATAATCCAGATGGTCGCGCTGCTTGGCTTAGTTCTAATACGATTTTACCTCCACCAGTTCCAGCATTTCCCATTGATGTATATACAGGTGTTCTTGATGTTAAAAGAGGCAATGGAATTAATGCCTATTTAGGCGCTGGTGTGGGAGGTGGTTCGCTAATCTATGGTGGTATTACTTATCAACCAACAGAAGAACTATTTTACAGAGTCTTTCCACGTACTATTAACTACTCTGAACTAGACCGGGTTTATTACCCACGAGTACGTTCTATTCTCAAAGCATCCCCTATACCGGATGATATTTTACAAACTGAATACTATTTAGCAAGCCGTATCCTAATGGAACAAGCAGCCAAAGCTGGTCTACAATCAACTAAAATTGATATCGCTTTTGATTGGGATATTATTCGTCAGGAAATTGCTGGTGAAAAGGTTGCTTCCATTATTAATGGTCAGATTTATTATGGTGCAAATAGTGGTGCTAAAAACAGCTTAGAAAGAAACTATTTAAGTATGGCAGAAGCCACTGGCAACGTCGAAATTCGACCTTTACACATAGTCACGACAATTGAGGAATCAGACCGTGGGCGTTACCGGGTTGTCTGCAATCAAATCAATGAACAAGGAGCAGTAGTTGTTCAAAAATCCTTTGTTTGTCGCTATCTGTTTTTAGCTGCTGGATCAATTGGCACTACTGAACTATTGCTTCGTGCTAAAACCAATGGTACTTTGCGCCGACTGAATAATCAGGTAGGAAAGGCTTGGGGGACAAATTCAGACTCAACTGCTTTAATGATTAATGCTGCTCAGACTAATCCATCTTTTGGAAGTCCTGGTGTGATATCAATTGAGCATCTTGATAACCCTATTGCTCCAATCATACTTGAGCCATTTCAGAGCATTCCTTTTGTACCACAAGGTATTCTTCCTGTTCTTGGTCAAGGAATCTCTAAGCCAGATGGCTATTTTAATTACAATGTTTTAACGCAATCAGCGGATTTGTTCTGGCCTGGCGACTCAGCAGATAGACAGAAAAATGCTCAGGCTCTCCAGTACACTTATCAACTTCTCAATCAAGCTAACGGTACAAGTTTAGCTGGTTTACCTGATTACAGTAGCACGGCGCACCCTCTTGGTGGTGCAACTATTGGACAGGTTTGTAATACTCATGGACAAGTCTTTGGTTATCCTAACTTGTTTGTTGTTGATGGTTCTCTTATCCCCGGTTCAACAGCTTGTGCAAATCCCTCACTAACTATTGCTGCTTTGGCAGAAAGAAGTATGGATCACTTTGTTAACCGTATTCCTTCTTAGGGCGATCGCTTTCCCCACCGCAACCATGCACAAATTTTTCCCTGCTTGTATCCCCCAACTCCCCAGGATTCACCATTTAATTAAAACCATCACGTCGCAAGTCCCAAGGTAAAGATCGTCTGCTTTGTCTCAAAATTGACTCATACCCTTCAGGGGATAACCAGGACCCATCCTCTAACTGTACGTAATCTGCGGGTACTTGTTCCGGTGGTGTGGAAGCTGGCAGAGTCCAGGGTCTTTTAGGTTTAATGCCGGGTACAGATTGCATCTGTTCTTGGATTTCCTTTAGTTGTTGGGTGATGGGGTTCAGGGATTTTTCCAGGGCGGCGGTGATCATGGCATTTAGAGATTCATAATTTACATCAAAAGAAGCAGTTTCCGCCATTCTGGTTTTGACAGCAAAGTAGGTTTGAGCCGCAGCAATTTCTGGTTTTCGGGGGTCGCCGTTCATGGCTGTGAGGTAACAGGTATAACGTGATAATTTGAAATTAGATTGCTTAGAACCCCCTCCCTGTGGTCGTTTCACTAGATTGCCAACGTCGGCAATTCTCATAATTAAGTTTCCCATGTAACTATGACATTTCTTTTTACACAGTGTTTTCGGATTAAAGATAAAAAAGCTTCTTGCGTATCTCCATATAAATGAATACGTTTTTGGTGAGATGGATAGTAGTCACCGTAAACAATCACTTGTCCTAAAGCTTCTTTCCAATTTCTAATTGCCTTAACTTCAATCAATTCTGTTGATGTTAATACATCAATTTTTCCGCACGGCGTTTCAATCTCAATTTTTCCGTTGAGTTCTTTTGCTAAAGTAGACTGGATACTTTTCTCACTTTTCTTTGCACGCTTGCAATATTTTTTAGTAATGTAGATATTTTCCCAAATTAATTGAACTGCATAACGAGTTAATTGATAATCAGCTAATTCTGTTCCGCCGCCTTGAGGTCGATAAATAGACTTTGTAAAACGAGCAAAGTGGTCATCAATGGTGTAACCTGAGTTCTGACAAGCTAATTTTGCCCGTTCTATTGTTTCTTCAAACCGTCGCCATTGTGTATACCCCAATAATGGCTGTAGCTGACGGGCTAACCAATACTCATTACCATTTTCATCAACTTGCTTAATCTCATCAAATGGATTTGTACTTTCAGAAAAAGCTATTAAATTCATAGTAATCCTTAAAGCCTAAATTTTGTGGGATTTTTTGTTTGCCTTATATCCATTGATTGTATGCGGAAGTACCTACAACTTTCAAGAACTAACTCATAAATTATTAGTGAAAAAACAAACTTTATTTGCTTTAGTACATATATTGTCCTAATAGTTCTATATCTGTACGATAGGAGAATGAAAAAAATGTTTTGTCGCTTGGCCGTACTCATGGCAGAAAAAGACCCCCAGTTATCCCAAAGGCAACTGGCAAGAGATACGGGATTAGATGTAACAACAGTCAACAGGTTATTTACCAATAACTTCAGTCGTGTTGATGTCAGCACTATTGAAACTCTGTGCAACTATTTCCAGAAAAATGTAGGAGACTTATTTGAATTGAGACTTCCTGAAAACATCCCCCAAAGAAAAACTCGTAAGCGTGTATCTGATGATTCTATACAAGTATAAAATCTTGATGCTATTATCCTGTAAACTTTAGTTTTAAAGTTTTTGTTATTTATTGGAACATCAAATCATGGAATTTACTGGCACTTGGCATATTTATGAAATGTCAAATTGGGATGAAGAATATTTTAATATGGAAGTCCAAGCCTATATCGAAATTGATGAACAAGGAAATGGGGAGTTTCAATTTGGATTGGTTCATGGATATATTGATGGTGATATTATTAAAGATGGCAATAATAAGAAATTAGAATTTACTTGGGATGGTAATGATGAATGTGATGAAGCTTCTGGTAATGGTTGGTTGAAATTGAAAGACGAAAATGAACTAGAAGGAGAAATAGAATTTCATTATGCTGATAGTTCTACATTGTTAGCAAAACGTGCTTAATTATCTAAATCAAGGATATTATGAGTGAATTGGAAAAAGAAGTAGCCAAAATTGAAAAGTATAATCAAGAAATTATAGATGGGTTTAAAGCATGGCTAGAAAAAGAGAATCTTTCAGCTAAAACGATAAAGAACCACATTGCCAATATTGAATTTTTTGCAGAATATCTTGTTTACTATGAACCGTCACAACAACTTGATGAAGCAGATGATCAAGATATTTATGATTTTCTATTAAATTATTTTCCCCGCAAGGCGATGTGGGCATCTGAAAGTAGCACTAAATCTTACATGGGTTCTTTTAAAAAGTTTTTCTCTTATATGCTGGAAACTAATAAAATTAGTCCTGATATAGAAGCTGAAGTTAAAGATACCCTCAAAGAAGGTAAACAGGAATTTCTTGATGCTGTGAGTGATTAATTAACAAAATGCCAAAAGTCAACAGTTTTGAAGAAAAATATCCTTATCTTAACCGTTTTGTAGAAGAACAAGGTTGGATAGAAATTGGAGATAGTGAGTATGTTAATTCCTTTGTCAGAGCTTATGATTTAGGTGGAACTGTCTATCATGGTAAAAGCAGTTATCCCTCAATAGAAGCTGCATTTCAAGATTTAGAAAAGCACATCAAGGCATATTTTGAAGACTTGGGGATATAAATGATTATGAAGGAATGGGGGTATCTTGAAATACGCACTATTAACTAAAATCGGTGGGGAACTCATAGAGGCATCAAAAGCCGATTATCAAGATTATTATGGTTTTCTGAAATGCCCCGTATGTAATGAACCTGTGTTTTTAAGGAAAGGTCATTTACGAAATGGTAAGGAAATCCAGGCTAGTTTTGCTCACCATCGGGCAGTTCCTGAAATTAGCACCTGTGAATTAAGAGTAGGCAATTATAGTAAAGAAGATATCGAAGTCTTTGCAGCAAAAGCCAGAAACCAGAGATTACAAAAACTAAATATTAGTATGTGGAAATATATGAAAACTAATATATCTGTAAACTTTAGCGGTTATGAACAGATAAGAAACAGGGCTAAGGGTAATACTACCTTTGGGTATTTGTTAGACTATGGTGATGAGTGTTTGTTGAATAACAATGATTTAATTGTTGATGAGTTCATCTCTGTTTTTTCTAAAATGCTTAGAAATCAAGGTGATTATATCACCATAATTAAAGAAAGATTAGGTATGTTGAATCAATTTCTGAATGATTTAACATCAGATTGGGAATTACATGAAAAAATTACCAAAGAAGCCGCCGAATTGTTTTTGTCACCACCAATGAAGGAAATCAGATATCGGGTATTAACGGTGCTGTGTTATCCTGATAATATGCAATTATTGAATCGGGATTTGGTGAAATTGAATATGCAAACCGAAGCATGGCAGAAATTGTTTAGCAATTATTTGAATCAACAAATATGTTTGATTTTATTGAGTGTCAATTGGATAAAATTGTTGGCTTAGTTCTGGATTCCAGGGTTTTCAGCATTTGCGATCGCCTACTTGACCTCCAACTGGTAAATCCTCATTGATGGATGTTCGTCCATCATCCGCCAATAATATCCATTAGGAGCTAACGAAACCCTACCACCACAACGATATAAAAAAACTGGTTCACCCTGGCGCATAGCTTTATTGATCTCTCGTTCTACACTGGTATTTGAGTTATCATTATCGCTGTTGTACCAAATTAAATGAGATTTTCCATAATAACCAGCATTCAATAAACTACTAAACAACCATTCCATCAGAGATTGAATTTGCTCTTGTTCAACGCCGCTACTTGCTTGTCCATAGCTTTCAATAGTCGGTTGGGCTGGTTTGGGTTTGAAGAAATCAAAAATTTTCATAACTGTTCGATTGAAAAATGTATATTACATCGCTCAAATTAATGTAAATGAATATTAGCTGTACTATAAAGCAGTGTAACCCCCATCTACCATTAAGATTGTGCCTGTAATGTAGGAAGCTGCTTCAGAAGCCAAGAAAATTACTGGACTTACTAATTCCTCTGGTTCACCTTTACGTTTCAGAGGTATTACTCTATCTAAATACTGTTGATCTGGTTGAGGGAGTCTCAGCTTCTCTGTATTTTCCATCGTGTTGTTTATATATCCAGGTGCAAACGCATTAACACGAATGCCATAATCAGCCCATTCAATAGCTAAAGAGCGTACTAGCTGATTGACACCACCTTTAGCAGCAGTGTAAGCAGCACACCCAGCTATACCTACTACCCCAGCAATTGAGGAGTTCATAATAATTGAACCACCCACACCTTGCTTAATCATTTGTTTAGCGGCAGACTGAGCGCACTGGAAATAACCTTTTAAGTCAACATCAATAATTGTGTCCCATTCCTGTTCTAATAGCGATATCGCAGGTTTGACAAAATCTGTACCAGCATTGCAAATCATAATGTCTAGTTGTCCATAATGATTTACTGTCTGTTGAATTAAGTTATTGCAATTTTCTCTATTAGTAACATCTGTATAGATAAATATTGAATCGCCACCTGCATTGTTGATGATTTGTACAGTTTCTTGTCCCTGAGTTTCTTTGATATCAGCAATTACTATTTTTGCACCTGCATTAGCTAATCCAATAGCGATCGCTTTACCAATTCCCCTGGCCGCACCTGTAACAATAGCAACTTTACCTGTAATATCAAATTTATTCATTTTCCCACACCTGCATAAATAATTCCCATTCTTCCTCTGTCTCTGGTGGTTTATTCTTCACCAGTCCCACAATCCGTGCTAATTTCCTTGCTTCCTTTTGAGTTTTACCCCATTCAATTAGTTCAAGTTCTAGGTTCGGATCATAGCCCTGTGCTGCTAATTGGGCGTATTCAGTATCAGTCATGTTGAGGTCATTTATCATTTTTTCCCTCAAGAATTTGGTAGATGTTGGTAGGGCGATGGTGGAACGCCCACCATAGGCATCAAATAATAAACACTAAATTACTACATAAATCATAATTCTTTAACAATTCTTGGTAAACACCTTTCTAGTTCATTTCTTGACATAATTCTGTGAACATTTATAACATTGAATTGAGTCAGAATTTTTTCAATATGAGGACGTTCTTTTCTATAAAACATAGTTTGTAAAAATTTTAAATCTAGACTTTCATGACAGCCATTTGGCATTTCTGGACGCTTTTTACCTCGATATGACCACCATCTTTGTATTCCTCCCCACATTGCTAACCAACCAGGGTAATCAAGATAAAGAATTAGATTAGCCCGTTCTAAAATGGTTTTTGAATATTGATCAATCCAGCCCTCTACAATCCAACCATTAGTATTAGCAATTTTGTCAAGTGATGATATAATTTCTTCTTCTGTTGACTCTACCCAGTTTTCACTCCAGATAATACTGTCCATGTGGTGTAAAGTTAACCCCATTAATAAAGCTAGTCTCCGACTTAGTGTAGATTTGCCAGTCCCACTTATACCAATGACAACTATATTTTTGTTATTCATGGGATTCATGATTTTAAATCAGTCTTGGAATATGCGGATCGCCTCCGGCGCTGCGCTCCGCGCAATCGCTTGTGCTTGTTTCCCTCAAGAATTAGGGACTATTCTTACTGCTAATTATCCAAGTGGCATACCGATTTGACGGGCTTGAGATGCAGAATCACGCCCACCCCAGCGACGATGAATTTTACCATCTTGCAGTTTAAACCACTCCATAGCAACTAGCTCATATTGCTTACCTGTTGGTTTATGACCTCTAAAGTCCCCGGTGAATACGCCGCTTTCTGTGTAACGCACTGCGACGGTATCACCTTCGGCAATTATTTCCTCTACAGTCAATTTTATACTAAATGCCTGATGAAGCTCTTGCCAAATAGGTATGACTTTATCTAATTCTCCCCATCCTAAAACGCCATGTACTAAGGCATCTGGTGCAAACAAATCCCTCAGTGTTTCTAAATCACCCCGGTTAAATGCTTCAACGTAACTCAATACAACTTGTTTGTTGGATTCAATGGTCATAACGATGATGGTGTGATTTTGAATATGCGATAGCGAAGCGATCCGTAGGAATCGCCACTATCATAGTTTCCCTCAAGAATGGGGTGCAATTGGCAGGGGAAACGCATCTAAATTTTATTGACAAAATACTGTTTTTATGTATAAACCAATAAATCCCAATTTATCGTTTGATTGATTTTTTCAGAGTCATAGCGATGGATTAAAATATTGTCAATAAGTGGTCGTTAATGCAAATATTTTGGTCATTATTGAGATTTAATTGCCCTTATTGATAAGATGCGTTTCCCCTGATTAAGCAGTCAAGTTTACTTTCAATAGATTCTATTAATCCTAAAGCCTTAGATATTTTTATGAAAATATCACCCCCTGCTTTAGAAATTGCGAAAAATGTAGTTAAAGTAATAGGTTCACTCATGAAAATAACTACCTAATTGACTACAAAATTACAGTGTGTATGGCGACGCATCCTTTATTCCCTCAAGAACTTTTAGTATCTGATGAATTTATTGCATGATTGTTACCTAGATTTATTGTGATGTTGAGAGAGCGATCGCAAACTCATCCCCTAAGAATTTGGTTTAAACCACTGATAGCAAATCAACTTAATGTCTTTTGCTTCAATGATTTCGGCGGGTCCTATGTCTTTCTTGGTCATCTGTCACGTCCTCATATTGGTAACACTAGGCTGAATATCATTCATCAGCTTCAAAATCTTCCTCTTCTTCTGGAAACATTGCACTATAGGATTTTTTGTATTCTTCCTTATAGTTACGATATGCGAGAATTATATTAGCGATTCCTTGATCAGATGCACCAGCTTCGCGGCTACTCAATACTCCATCAGCTAACATTCGGTAAACTAAACTATTCAAAGTATCCTGTAAATTTTGATATGAATTAATTGATTCTGAACTTGGTTGGCTATGGGTTTGTAATAAATTTAGGTTATCTGATAAACTAATAAAATATTGCTGAATTTTATCAAAATCACCTTGAAAATAAGTTTCTAAGAATGTTGTTTTTAGAAATTGAATATCATCTGCTATTTGTTGATATCTTTCAGTATGATTTTCATTAACTCGTTGTTGTACCTGTTTTTCAAATTGAGAACGCCCAATTAAATTAAGCAGAAGTGCTAAAGTCATTGGTACGGTAGCATAAATTATTTGTCCTGTTGTAACCGCTATGGTAGAACCAGCTAAAGTTGCAAAGATTGAGATATATTCGGCAATTTCGAGAAGTCGGTGTTTATTCATAACTACTTCTCTCTGGTGATTGGAAATCTCGAATCAGCACCCTGGTTTTGGATTGTTGAACTTTTAACATCTGCATGGTTGCCTGATGTAGCAAGTGATATATTCATTTTGAATTGGAGTGGCAGCATCTGAAAAAAGATGAGCTATCGGGACAAATGTTTGAGGACGAGTTAGACCTTGCTTATGCCGTTATAAATGGGGTGAATGCTAGGGGAAAAACAAGAAAACATAGTACAGAACGTATTAAATTTCACAATAATGCTAATTGTTAAATTTCCGTTACATAGTTATAAATTTCCCCGCCGACTTACTTATCCCTGTTCTGTCACTCTTGGAAAACAATAATCGAATTCATCTTTTGTAACTCTGATTTCATCAAGGTTTGACGCTTTATTTCTTATTAAAAAATAAAATTTGAGGACAAAATGTCAAAACTAAAGCCCCGTAAACCTTTCAGGTATTGCATTTCCCCATTTTGACAGAAGAGGGTTATTAAGTAACTTGCTATCAGTCAGATTTAGCGATCGCCAAAAAGCAGATTTAATATACTTTCAGTCCCCTTACGGGGATTAGGTAATCAGAAACCTAGAGATAGCAGACTATAACTGGAGAAGGTCGTCCCGTTTCAGTCCCCTTGCGGGGATTAGTGGTTTAGAAACAACTGGCATTCAACCGCCTAGCGTCCCTCCTGAGTAGTTTCAGTCCCCTTGCGGGGATTAGTGGTTTAGAAACCTACATTGCCAAGTAAGCGGCTACTGTCAAAGGTTATGGGTTTCAGTCCCCTTGCGGGGATTAGTGGTTTAGAAACCTTGGCTCAACTTGATCAGCTATCAACCATCGACCCGGATAATGTTTCAGTCCCCTTGCGGGGATTAGTGGTTTAGAAACCAATACGATTGCATCAATGGTGCTTGTACTCCTGCTTCGTTTCAGTCCCCTTGCGGGGATTAGTGGTTTAGAAACTTCGCCATATTGATGTGGGCGATCCACAGCCGGCTGGTTTCAGTCCCCTTGCGGGGATTAGTGGTTTAGAAACATATTTGTTCGCGAGGGCGGCTTGGATACTACCAAGCTGTTTCAGTCCCCTTGCGGGGATTAGTGGTTTAGAAACCGTCGCTATAGTTTTTATCGTCATCCAATGCGTTGTTTCAGTCCCCTTGCGGGGATTAGTGGTTTAGAAACTAACAATTAGCGGGGTCTTGGTTGCGATCGCTCAAGTTTCAGTCCCCTTGCGGGGATTAGTGGTTTAGAAACTGTTCTTTTCCCGACGTTGGTTGGTTGCTTAATGGGTTTCAGTCCCCTTGCGGGGATTAGTGGTTTAGAAACTCTTTTGCTGTTGAGGGTCTAAAGGATTAAGTAGTCTAGTTTCAGTCCCCTTGCGGGGATTAGTGGTTTAGAAACCAGCCGTCTTTATCGCTAACTATTGACCAATCTCAAGGAAGGTTTCAGTCCCCTTGCGGGGATTAGTGGTTTAGAAACAGCAGTCCTAACCAGTCAAAAGGTTCCGTTTTAGCCAGGTTTCAGTCCCCTTGCGGGGATTAGTGGTTTAGAAACATTCAAGACATATAACAATTCCCTAATATAGGACTGTTTCAGTCCCCTTGCGGGGATTAGTGGTTTAGAAACCCCTTTGAAAAATTAATTTGTGCGTCAGGTAAAATGGTTTCAGTCCCCTTGCGGGGATTAGTGGTTTAGAAACCATCAATCAAAGCTGATGATTTAGAATTGTTTGAAAAAGTTTCAGTCCCCTTGCGGGGATTAGTGGTTTAGAAACTTTCTCCTTACTCAGAGCATCATAAATTCTTCTAATTTGTTTCAGTCCCCTTGCGGGGATTAGTGGTTTAGAAACATGAACTAGCAAAAGAATCAGTAATTAATTATCTTGTTTCAGTCCCCTTGCGGGGATTAGTGGTTTAGAAACCGTTTAACGAGTCAGTGTGTATAGACCTTAATTCTATCTCTTGTTTCAGTCCCCTTGCGGGGATTAGTGGTTTAGAAACTGAGAAGTTTAAAAACTTCTGTTTAATGCTTGGTTGTTTCAGTCCCCTTGCGGGGATTAGTGGTTTAGAAACCCGGTCAATTGTCATTGTTTTAACTACAAATATTGGTTTCAGTCCCCTTGCGGGGATTAGTGGTTTAGAAACGTCTTTTCTTGTTTGCATAAAGTTTTAAACCGAAATGTTTCAGTCCCCTTGCGGGGATTAGTGGTTTAGAAACTGTTACAGGGGGTGTAACCGGAGTAACAGCAGAATTATTTAGTTTCAGTCCCCTTGCGGGGATTAGTGGTTTAGAAACGTTCACGAGTTAATGCGATCGCAGGTTAGATGGCGTTTCAGTCCCCTTGCGGGGATTAGTGGTTTAGAAACGGTGGTTGTTCTGCTTAGTTCCTGGTCCAGTTGCAGTTTCAGTCCCCTTGCGGGGATTAGTGGTTTAGAAACAGTTTGCCAAATGCAAACCCGGAGTTATGATAGTTTCAGTCCCCTTGCGGGGATTAGTGGTTTAGAAACATGAAAACATTAAATCAATTGTCGTCTTGATTAAAGGAAGGTTTCAGTCCCCTTGCGGGGATTAGTGGTTTAGAAACAGGGTTAATTTTAGAGATGCCACGTCATACTCAGGTGTTTCAGTCCCCTTGCGGGGATTAGTGGTTTAGAAACTCCAATGAAAAAATAACTATAATTGGAACAGATTACGTTTCAGTCCCCTTGCGGGGATTAGTGGTTTAGAAACCTAGGACTGTATTACAACCTCAATACTTTTTCAAGTTTCAGTCCCCTTGCGGGGATTAGTGGTTTAGAAACGAAAGCATAGTTATCATCAGCTAATCTTTTCTGAAGTTTCAGTCCCCTTGCGGGGATTAGTGGTTTAGAAACAGTTGATAAAAATTGGGGGGAACATCTCAGATATGTTTCAGTCCCCTTGCGGGGATTAGTGGTTTAGAAACCTATATGCGTCATTTGCTAGGCTCCCTTCTTTCGCGTTTCAGTCCCCTTGCGGGGATTAGTGGTTTAGAAACCTCATCCTCCCATCTATCAATTTCACGAAGCTGAAAACTGTTTCAGTCCCCTTGCGGGGATTAGTGGTTTAGAAACTTTTCCTATTTCGGTATAGCCAGATAATTTACCAAAGTTTCAGTCCCCTTGCGGGGATTAGTGGTTTAGAAACTAAAAATTGTCCGGTCAGTGAGTTGAGACAGACTTTGACTGTTTCAGTCCCCTTGCGGGGATTAGTGGTTTAGAAACGTTAGAGGAAACACAGCTACCTTTTAGCAGGTGAGGTTTCAGTCCCCTTGCGGGGATTAGTGGTTTAGAAACTCCCTGTAGGTACACTTTGTTCACTTACTTGAGGAAAGTTTCAGTCCCCTTGCGGGGATTAGTGGTTTAGAAACCTTTGATGCAGTAGGTCTATGATTGGCGTTTCTCCTTAAGTTTCAGTCCCCTTGCGGGGATTAGTGGTTTAGAAACGACACCACCTATTTTTACAGGATTACCACTATCTGGTTTCAGTCCCCTTGCGGGGATTAGTGGTTTAGAAACAATGGCATCAATTAGAACTAGAAAACGGTGGTGTTTCAGTCCCCTTGCGGGGATTAGTGGTTTAGAAACACATCATCCTGCTTTTGAGGATCTGTTTTACGTTTTATGGTTTCAGTCCCCTTGCGGGGATTAGTGGTTTAGAAACAAACCCAAAATTCTTTAGAATCACCGCCTAAGTGGAGTTTCAGTCCCCTTGCGGGGATTAGTGGTTTAGAAACATCGTTTCAATTCCTTCTGGGTATTCTGCTGGTTCGTTTCAGTCCCCTTGCGGGGATTAGTGGTTTAGAAACGGCGTTATGCTATCAATATTGCTGAATCGTCGAAAATGTTTCAGTCCCCTTGCGGGGATTAGTGGTTTAGAAACTTAGCTTGCCCCCAAGATGGTCTCTCTGTCGTACGTCCTATCGGGTTTCAGTCCCCTTGCGGGGATTAGTGGTTTAGAAACGAGGATGTTTCCTCCAAGCTGTTTAACTTCACCAGTGTTTCAGTCCCCTTGCGGGGATTAGTGGTTTAGAAACCACCAGGCAATTGAGCCTGAGTATTGAACTTTAAATGGTCGTTTCAGTCCCCTTGCGGGGATTAGTGGTTTAGAAACTTTACTATTCGCGCTCTTGGCAGGAAGGCTGATAATGTTTCAGTCCCCTTGCGGGGATTAGTGGTTTAGAAACTAGCGTCTTGGTTGTGGCTTATGAAAAAAGTTGCATGTTTCAGTCCCCTTGCGGGGATTAGTGGTTTAGAAACAACAACTTGAGCCTAAGTTTGTTGACCACGCCTGTTTCAGTCCCCTTGCGGGGATTAGTGGTTTAGAAACAGCTAATTTGCCTTCTGCTATCACTCTGATTAATTTCGAGTTTCAGTCCCCTTGCGGGGATTAGTGGTTTAGAAACGCCATAAACAGTGGAGGAAATGCCAATTGCAGCGGCTAGTTTCAGTCCCCTTGCGGGGATTAGTGGTTTAGAAACTTGCAGATATCTGAGTTTTTGGAATGTAGATATAAAGTTTCAGTCCCCTTGCGGGGATTAGTGGTTTAGAAACATTCCTACGCTCCGTCATCATAATATTCATTTATTATGGTTTCAGTCCCCTTGCGGGGATTAGTGGTTTAGAAACTGGCGGCTTCAAATTGTGGATTAGGAGCTTAAAAGTTGTTTCAGTCCCCTTGCGGGGATTAGTGGTTTAGAAACCAATTAACTGAACTGAATTTTTATTATTAATTGAAGTTTCAGTCCCCTTGCGGGGATTAGTGGTTTAGAAACTCAAGGATCGGAAGATGGGAGACGGATATTATTTAAGTTTCAGTCCCCTTGCGGGGATTAGTGGTTTAGAAACTAGTGGTGCGGTTGCCGCTTCAATCACCGATCCCAAGTTTCAGTCCCCTTGCGGGGATTAGTGGTTTAGAAACTTGGGATTGTTTTTAAAGCAGCGCGCGATCGCTACTTGGTTTCAGTCCCCTTGCGGGGATTAGTGGTTTAGAAACTTAGGACAAGTGGTACCACCGGTGGCACTACGGTAAGTTACAGGTTTCAGTCCCCTTGCGGGGATTAGTGGTTTAGAAACCAAGGTAAAAGCTCGTATTGGTGCGAAACCTATTTGGTTTCAGTCCCCTTGCGGGGATTAGTGGTTTAGAAACTTTTCTCTGGGATGGGTGAGGGTGCTTTTGGGGGAATGTTTCAGTCCCCTTGCGGGGATTAGTGGTTTAGAAACAAGCTATCTGAAATCCAGAGCCAGAAGGAAGAATAGATTTCAGTCCCCTTGCGGGGATTAGTGGTTTAGAAACGTAAATCAAAACCTAATACTTGGCTCCGGCTTTTGGTTTCAGTCCCCTTGCGGGGATTAGTGGTTTAGAAACAATACAACTTTGGCGGTATGACCGCTCAGGAGATTTACGAGTTTCAGTCCCCTTGCGGGGATTAGTGGTTTAGAAACCTCGCTTCGGGTTCAGTATTGGACAAAGCAATGTCATGTTTCAGTCCCCTTGCGGGGATTAGTGGTTTAGAAACTTCACCACCACCAATGGAAATGTGACGAGCATATAAACTGTTTCAGTCCCCTTGCGGGGATTAGTGGTTTAGAAACTTATGCTGTTGACCAGAATAATTCTGGTTCTAAGTTTCAGTCCCCTTGCGGGGATTAGTGGTTTAGAAACCCTGATGGATTTCCAGAGTACACTTACCAATCTATCTACATAGGTTTCAGTCCCCTTGCGGGGATTAGTGGTTTAGAAACTTACTTACCAAGATATCAAGCAAATGGCTTGCCAAGTTTCAGTCCCCTTGCGGGGATTAGTGGTTTAGAAACAACTTTTTATTTTATGCCGTGGCTTTGCTCCTAAAGTTTCAGTCCCCTTGCGGGGATTAGTGGTTTAGAAACCCTACCCGCAAAATATTCTACATAGATCCTAAGAATGGTTTCAGTCCCCTTGCGGGGATTAGTGGTTTAGAAACTAATTGCTATCTTGAGTAAATGATGGAGTGAAGTTTCAGTCCCCTTGCGGGGATTAGTGGTTTAGAAACACAGGTACAGGTACGGGTACAGGTACGGGTATAGGGTTTCAGTCCCCTTGCGGGGATTAGTGGTTTAGAAACTTTGTATTTTTCATAGACAAAATATATGGACGCTAATGTTTCAGTCCCCTTGCGGGGATTAGTGGTTTAGAAACGAAACAATTATTTCTGCTCTTAGGAAAGAAAGGGGGGGTTTCAGTCCCCTTGCGGGGATTAGTGGTTTAGAAACATTCAGAGAACTGGTATCAGCCAGCATATCAAGTGTTTCAGTCCCCTTGCGGGGATTAGTGGTTTAGAAACCATGGATGAATAGATACTTTAGGGCAATCAATAATCTTGATTAGTTTCAGTCCCCTTGCGGGGATTAGTGGTTTAGAAACGGTAATTACAATTTTGAGGACGACAAATACTCAAAGTTTCAGTCCCCTTGCGGGGATTAGTGGTTTAGAAACATTGTTTGAAAATTCTGGACGGAAACGAAGACATCAAGTTTCAGTCCCCTTGCGGGGATTAGTGGTTTAGAAACCCGGCGCTTTGAAACACAGTCTAGAAGCGGAATCTAGAGACGATTTTGGCAGACCTCTCAAAAAACCTCATTTCAGGCTTCGGGTCAACCGCCAACTGAAACTAACGAAACGCTGAAAGTATTTAATTATCAAGGTTCTGGCGATTTGGCGGACCCCCCAGGGTTTTTGCCCCCGCTTCGGTTTGCCAAAAATTATCCTTATTTAAGGGTAAAATTTTGTTGTGTTACCTGTCAAGATAAATTCGGTTACAAATAATTAAGCAAAACTTTACAACTTTAAACAGACTGTTACTGAAACAGTTCCTTTACCACTCGTTCTAATTCTTGTGTCATCACATTAGAACCATTTTGTTGATAAACCTCCAGCAATGATTGATAAAACCACAAAGTTTTCTCCTTACCACAGCTAAAGTTATGCCAAACTATATCTCCCCGTTGTTGCCAATCTGCTAATAAAGACCTGGCATTATGCAGTTTATCCGCTAAAGATACCAGTCGCACTGAAGGAGAAGCACAACGTAGATGATCCAAATATCGCTGTTTACGTTCTTGCCAAGGTGGTTTGGGTGGTGTGTCCCATTCTGTACAACCATCAATAATTGTAACAACTGTTTCACCAAAAAGTTGACGCACTTCTTCACGGGTAGATTTTCCACCCTGGTCTTCTATACTATCGTGGAGTAAAGCAGCGATCGCCTCTTCCTCTGTTCCCCCTGCTTCTAATACCAAAGCTGCAACACTTAACAAATGGGAAACATAAGGAACACCGCTAACTTTACGGACTTGATCACCATGCAGACGGGAAGCATAAACTAAAGCTTCTGTGAACTTTTCAGTTAATAGGGGTTGATTTTGTTGATTCATAAATTAAGCAAATCTTGATAAAACTGCATTTCTTTGGTAATATCAGCCGCAATTTTTTGACGTAAATCCTGGGGCATAATTACTTCTAACTTTGGTCGCCACGCCCTTAATCTCATGATGACATTATTATCACCATGACGGTAATTAACTTTGTAATAGGCATCATCAGGTGAACGAGAATCTAGAAGTTTAATTAAGGTTTGTTGTTGTTCCTGTTCTGGTGTATATTGACGAATCAGACTTTTAGCTTTAGCGTGAGAAATGAGTTCAAAAGTATCATGACGAAAAGTATTTTGAATATATCGGTCATGATAATCTCGCTCAAATCTTAACAACATAATTCGAGATGGTAAATAAAAATCAAACCCCCAAGATTTAGACATTTGCAGTTCAATTTCTTCGGGATTTGGTAAATCTCGTTGATGGTAACGTTGTTGTAATATAGAAGGAATTTGCGGATTTGTCCAATCAATTGCTGTAATATCTTGGATTCTATCTAAACGAAAATTATACCAATCGGTTTTGCGGTCAGGACTTTGACCAAAAGCACAAAGATATACTGCACGTTGAACATAATAAACACAGACAGGATAAACAAAACATTCCACATCTTGTCCTAATCTGGCACTATCGTAAGTTAACTTGATAGGTGGAACAGGGGTTTGTTGCCATAATTGTTTTAATTCATATTGCCAATTATCAACTTCATCAGTAGCAGTAACAACGTAATCAAGTTTCAAGAAAAAACGTTGCACACCTGCTATATTTTGAGAAAGATTGCGGGCAATATCGGCTAAATCTTCCTGATTGAGAAAATCTAAATCTGCGCTATTGATTTTATGAGTAATAGGACGAGATGGTAATTTTTGGACATGATAATATTTTTCACCATTGTATTCTAACCAGCCTAATTCTGCTAATAGTGTTAAATCTGCTTGTAGGGAACGCCGAGTAACGGCAAATAAACGCTGTTGGAGTAATTTTTCTAAATCACCCACAGATTGAATAATGTTAATATTTTTTGTGGATGAAATTGGTGGTATATTTTCTGGTGGGGATTGAGAAATACCCAGATGAGAAATGAGCGATCGCTTCCATTCTGATTCAGAAATTCCTGTGTTTTCATTAAACAACCAAACCGCAGTAGTTTTAGCACAGTTACAGTGAGGGTCATGAAGTTTGGGTATTGCTTCACCTTTGGGATGGGTGGCAGTAAAAAAAGCATCTCGCCAGTCTGCTAAAGTAAAACCATTTGTTAATGGTAAACGTTCCTGGTCTTCTCCGTACAAAGAACGCAACCATACCCACAAACGAATAGAACGGGATAGGTTTTGTTTGAGAGAACCCCGTGCTAACCATTGCAGCAGTTCTACTTGGGGAATGTCGGTGAAAAGATAATCATTAGTCATTGCTTATCAGTCATTGGTTATTAGTCATTAGTAAACTTTTTACTGTCCCCATTCACCAGTCACCTTTACCATAGAATACGTTGGAATAGGCTGCTTCCAATACCATGTATGATTGTAGTCATCGGTTGGAGGTGCAAACCATGACTACTTACAAAATCGAATTGCAAGAAGGAATCTTACGGATTAATTTTGGCGAACCTGCCCAAAATGACCAAATTGTCAAGGATGCAGCCGCCAGATTAGAAGAAATGGCGCGGTCTGGAGAATTGGCAGGTGGTCAATTATTGAAAATTAATGGACCTGTGTCTATTCCTGTGGCTTTTGTTCTGGCGCATAAATTAGCACATATCTATGGTGCTATCGGTTTCTATGATCCCAAATTAGCAAAGTATGTGATTTGTATCACCCACAATCCGGCATATAAGCTGGGAGACTTAATTGATTAAAGTGTTTATTAGTTTCACCAAATATGACTCTAAATTACCTATGTATACAAATTATAAGTATTTTGGAGTTCTAGTAGCATTTCTTGCCTTAATTCCCAAGGTAGTAAGACTTCAACTTTTGATCCTAAAGCTCGTAACCGTCTAATTACATAATAATCAGTATTTCGATAATAAACCTGATAATAAGCATCATGATTTGAGCGAGAATCAAGAATTGGTAAAATATGCTGATGTAGTGAAGTGGGTGTGTTTTGTTTTATTAGTGTTTGTGCTTGCTCATAACTAATAGCTTTAAATGTTTGGTGAATGTTGATTCCTTGGATATAACTTTGGTGAAAATTTTGGTCAAACCGCAATATCATCAATGTTTTTTCCTTATAAAAATCACACCCCCAAGCTTCTCTCAATTTCATATTCACTGTTTTAGGAGTTGGTAGTTGATTATCTTTATATTTGTCTCTTAATAGTTGGGGAACACGATTATCTTCCCAATCTAAAATTTCTAATCGCTGGGAAATTATTCTATCTAAACGATATTTGTACCAGTTGATATCACCTTTAGGAGTTTTACCATAAGCACACAGATATTTAGCGCGTTCCATAAAGTAAATGCAAACTGGATAAACAACACATTCATAAATTTTATTTTGATGGGCGCTGTGATAAGTTAAAAGTAAAGGTTGGATTTTTCCTGAATCCCAAATATCCTGTAAATCACTTTGAATTTCATCTACTGCATCTTGTATTGGACTTGATTCAGGTACTACATAATCAGCATATAAAAAAACTCGATGATTGTCTTCATCTATTTCCTCTTCTGATATTTCTTCTGCAAGTAATGGTAAAGTAGGGTCAAGAAAACTAAACATACCCAAAGTTCCAGCTAAATAGGCTTGTTTTTTATTACTTAAATTCGTTTCGTAGCCAAAATTTTCCGATTTTTGAGAAAATGGTAATACCTCTACTCGACGATAATATTTGCTTCTACCAGAGACGTGATCTACTCGTTGCAAGCAGTTTTTACTGACTAATAAATCTAAGTCGCTTTGAAGTGATTTGCGAACTTGGGCAAATAACCGTTCCTTGAGGATTTCTTCTACAAGTTTTTCTAAATCAGAGTTATATACTGGTATATGTTGTTGTAAAGAATTTTGCCACTCATCTATAGATACTTCCAATTCTACTAACCATTGTCGGGTGGTTTTGAGACAAGCACAGTCAGGGTCTTGATGGTTAATGATATCGGTTTGTTTTTCATCCCTGTGTGTCTCGGTAAAGAAAGCTTGTCGCCAGTCAGTGTAAGTGAAGGTGTCACCAATAGCTGCTTGTCCTTGATCACTATATAACCAATGTAACAATACCCACAGCCTAATAGCACGAGTGAGGTTGTGACCTTGATCAAGAGATCCATTGGCTAATTGCTGTAAGATGTTGGGGGATGGAGTGGTAGTAGAAAGTATATTCACGGAGGATAAATAGGTTATTATGTGCGCTTTCTAATTTAGCAGATATTGGAAAGGGGTATTTCCAATGCTATGTATACTGGTTATAGAAATTTTGATAAAAGGATACATTAAAGATTATGAGTACATCTGAGTTAGATAAGTACAAAGTTGACCATCTATTTTTGCTGATAGGTGAAAATCCTTTACCTAATTACGTGGCGGCAAAGACTTTGTTAGAGGAAGGTGGGAAACCTTATCTTGTTTTTACTGAACATACTGATAAACCTGCTAAACGTCTAAAGGAAGAATTAGGACTCAGTGATCAAGAATTAGTTCCACTAGATAATTATCAATCTAATGCTCATGAAATAAAGGAAAGAATACGACAAAAAATTAAGGAAATTCAATCGAATTTCCCAGATAAAAAACAATTTGGGCTTAATTATACTGGTGGTACAAAGGCAATGGCTGTTCATGCTTATCAAGCACTACTACATCCTGATAAGGAAAAATCAGATATCAAGCTAGTTCCACCTCCTTTCCTTAGCTACCTAGATTCTAGTAGTTTAAAAATGTTAATTGATCAAGAAAAAGACCATCCTATTCCCTGCGATATATCCAAAGAATCTCTTGAACTTTCACTAGAAAAACTCTTTAGGTTGCATGGGTTATCTTTAAGTAAAGTACCCAAGATTCATGTTACACTCCCCGAATTAGTAGAAGCTATAGTTAAAAATAATTTAGCATGGCGAGAATGGTGCAAAAACCAACTTTATATTGAAGGACGGCAAAAAGAAGAAGTAGAACGAGTGCAAACTAAATTAGAAATCCAAGACAAAGAAACAAACGAGAACCAGAACAATCTTGTTACAGAAATATACTTTAAATTTGGAGAATGGAAAAATGCCACTAATTTGAGAGACTTATCATTGCCTATCCATGAATTACCAAAAGAGATAACTTATGTTTTGGAAAAGTATAATTTCCTAGATTGTAACGGAAATTTATCAATTCAAACAATTGAAGAATCACTACAGCAAATCGAAGACAAAAAAAGGATTCCTAAACCTAAAAAAAATAAAGATTATCCCAAAGAAATTTGTAAATGGCTTGAAGGTATTTGGCTAGAAGACTATGTATTACAGCAGTTAAAGAAAATTGAAATAGAGTGCTTAATTAATATTAATGACATTGGTATGTCATTTGATTTCCCGGAAAAAGCAGATATTGCATTTTTTGAATTTGATGTAGCTTTTTTACGAGGATATCAACTATTTGCTATATCCTGTACTACAGATAATACTGAAAATTTGTGTAAATCTAAGTTGTTTGAAGCTTATCGTCGAGCGCGGCTAATGGGAGGAGATGAAGCTCGAATTGCGTTAGTTTGCTATTCTGATAAACCAAATAAAATCAAACAAAGTTTTAGGAGTCAAATTAATGACTCTAAAGTTAGGGTTTTTGGAAGTCAGGATATTACAGATTTATCAGAAAAACTCAAAGCATGGATTCAAGAGGTAGACGCATAATGAACAAATACATTGTCACTGTAATTGATACTACTGGCATCCAGAAATACATCTTTGGTAGTAATAGATTAAAAGAAAATGTGGGTGCTTCGTATCTTGTTAAACTAGCAACAGGTGATTGGATTACAGATCATAACTGGATCAATGATTGTTTGAGGAAGTTAGGAAATGTTTACATTCCTGATGTTGCTTCTAATCAATTAGAACCACGTATTTATCAAGATTCTAAAATTATCGCTGAATTAATATACTTTGGTGGAGGAAATACTTTTTTACTCTTTAGAGATACAGAAGAAAATTATGCTCAACAATTTACTAAACTTTTGACTAAAAAGATTTTAGTAGAAGCTCCTGGTTTGAATGTTGCAATTGCTCATCAACCATTTGAATGGAACGGTGAAAAACCTTTAAGAGATATTATTAAATATGATCTGATAAAAGGTAAATTAGATATCCAGAAAAGAAAACCGATATCATCATATCCTTTATTGGGTTTAAGTGTAACAGCAGCTTGTGTATCCACTGGATTAGTTGGAGCAGAAACAAGAGAAATTGATGGTATTACTAGAACATTATCTAGGGAAGCTATCAGCAAACTTGATATTGCTGATCCTAATGCAAATAATTATCTTAAAAAAATTATTTTTGATGAGAACAAAATTAGAAAGAGAAACGAACAATATGATATTCCTTATGATGTTGATGATTTAGGACGTTCAGAAAATGAAAGCAGTTATATGGCTGTGATTCATATTGACGGTAATCAAATGGGTAAACGTTTTGAAAACTATGCTGAAATTCAATCTAATGACCAAGAATTTATTATTGCTATGCGTGAGCTTTCTTGGGGAGTTAGTCAAGCTAGTCAAAACGCATTAGAAGCTGTTAGTCAGGCAGTTATCAATTTAATTAACGAAGATAAGTTTAAAATTAAAGATAACTATTTACCTTTCCGACCTATTGTATATGGTGGTGATGATGTAAATTTTGTGTGTGATGGGCGGTTAGGTTTATCTCTAGCGGTAAAATTTTTAGAAAAGTTTGAGGAATTTACTCAAGACTTACCTAGTAAAAATGGTAAAGAAAAAGTGACAGCCTGTGCCGGCATTGCTATTGTTAAAACTCACTATCCTTTTTCAAAGGCTTATGATTTGAGTAAATCTTTGTGCAGCAATGCTAAAAAATTTGTTAGGGAAGAAACTGATAATTATTCTGGAAAACAGCCTATATTTTCTGCATTAGATTGGCATATTGCATCTAGTAGTTTATTAGGTAGTATTAGTGAAATTCGAGAGCGTGAGTATCGTGTACAAATTCCAGAATATGATAAGATTGCTCACCTGAATATGCGTCCTTTACGTTCTCACCCTTATCCAGATGAATGGCGTACTTGGACTGGATTTTTAAAAGTAGTTAATTATTTCAATACACATCCAGATCACAAAGACCGTCGTAATAAAGTAATGGCTTTACGAGAAGTATTAAGGCAAGGAAAGAAAGCAACAGAGCAATACATACAGGCTTATGGATTAAAATTACCAGACTTCCCAAATGCAAATTCTCTACTTGCCAAAGAAGGCTGGTGGAAAGATAGATGTGGCTATTTTGATGCAATTGAAGCAATGGACTTTTATATTCCTTTGGAAGCAGAAGCAAATGAGTAAATATACGATCAAAATTACACTTTTAAGTGATACTACTTTTGGTAGAGGAGACGGAGTAGCAGGTTTAGTTGATCAGGAAGTAGAACATGATCGCTATGGTTTTCCATACCTCCGAGGGCGTACTCTCAAAGGGTTGCTTAGTGAAGAATGCGATAATTTAGTAGCTGTTTTATCTGATGAAAACCAGCGTCAACACTGGCAAAAAATCAGTAATGAATTATTTGGTGTACCAGGTAGTACCCTTGGTACTCAGGGAAAAATTCATCTGGGAGATGCTTGTTTACCATCTGATTTAAGAACAGAAATTGCTGCACAAATAGATTCAGAAGAAAAGAAAAAACAAAATGATAAGAAATACAAACCTAAACTGACATCTACAGACATTCTAGAGTCTTTGACTACTATTCGTCGTCAGACTGCTATTGATACAGAAACAGGCATATCGGCTGATCATAGTTTACGTTCAGCACGGGTTATTTTGCGAGAATTGATTTTTGAATCCAACATATTATTTGAAACTGAATTAGATGAAAATTCGGATGATGATCAGGATATGTTAGCACTTTTGACTGTGGGTACATTGGCACTAAGGAGAATTGGCAGTGGTCGTAATCGGGGTAAAGGTCATGTAAAATGCAGTCTCTATGATTCTGCACAAGAGATTACTAAAAATATGAATTATATTCAAAGATTTGGGAGAAATAAATGAAAGCAGTTACTTTTTTACTACATACTCAGCAACCAATTCTGGCTACATCACTTCAAGGCGATCCTAATAGTGATGTATCTCATCCTTACATTCCTGGTAGTATGATTAGAGGTTTTCTAATTGGTCGTTATTTGCAAAAAAATAGAATTAAAGTAAATGATGATACTTTAGATATTCAGCAACTTCCAAATGTAAAACGATTATTTTTTGATGCTAAAACCACTCGTTACTTGAATGCTTACCCATTAATAGATAATAAGCGTACTTTACCCACACCACGTTCTTGGTATAAGGATAAGGGAGTAACATTTTCAGAAGATAAAGAAAAAACTATCTACGATTTCAGTAAAATTCCTTTAGAGGAACAAAAGGAATTAACGAATGATTATGAAGAAAATTTATCTCCGAAATTGCTAGAAGAAAACTTTTGTTTAGTAGATGAAGACGAAGTATTGCTTTACAAAGTTAAACGCAGAATTAATATTCATAATAAACGCGATCGCAAACGTGGTAAAGGTATTGAGGGTAGTGGTGCAGTATTTAGCTATGATGCTATAGATGCAGGTCAAACTTTTCAAGGGGTAGTTTTATGTGAAACCGAAGAAGATCAATCTATTATTGAATCACTATTGCAACACAAAGATGTTTGGTTAGGTGGTTCTCAAAGTGCAGGATATGGCCATGCTGAAATACAACTATTAAATAATAATCATGAATACTATGAAGTAGAAAGTGCTTCAAGAGAACGTATAGAAAATCAGGCAAATTTAACTGTTACACTGTTAAGTGATACCATTATATATAATGAATGTGGGCAAATTGTAAGCAATCCAGAAACACTACGACAAATACTTTCAGATGCTCTAAATCAAGAGCTTAAATTTCAAGAAAATGGGATTTATGCTAGTAGTATCATTGTAGGTGGTTTTAACCGTAAATGGGGATTACCATTACCACAAACACCAGCTTTAGCAGCAGGAAGTGTATTTGTATTTGAAAATATTGATATTAGTTCAGACAAGTTTCATGAGTTTTTAGATAATGCTAAAAAAATTGAAAAACAAGGAATTGGTGAAAGAAGAGTAGACGGTTTTGGCAGAGTAATATTTAATTGGCTAAATGAAGAAACAGAAGAATATAAAGCTAAATTATTTAACCCAGAATTTCAAACAACACAACAAGCTCAGAACAAAGAACCGCTAAAATCAGAATCTTCTAAAATAGCAGTAGGTATAGCTAATCGAATAGTAAGAAAAAAACTTGATGATTTGATAATACAACAAGTTAGTAAGATCAGTTTGACTAACCCAGAAGAGATTTCAAATAGTCAATTATCAAGGTTAATGCTTGTGGCAAGACAGGTTTTATATGAAGTAGAATTTGAACAAACTAAATATGAAAATGAACGTAGGAGCATTACAGAATTAGTTGAACCAATTAACAACTTACTGCATAACTTACCTTCTAATGCTCTTAAACAATTTGAGCGTAGTAAGTTAACTGAAAATATTAAGCAATGTCTTAATGTAGAAGATTCTTGGTTACAAAATGTTTGGCGTAGTAATCCAGAAACCAAACATTTAATAGCTGATGATCAACCAAAGGTTATTATTGCAGGTGAAGATAAGGATATTGATACTTATATCACGCTAGAATATTCTCTCCGATTAATTATAGCAGTTGTGAAAAAGATAATGAAGGAGAAAAATAATGATTGAAAACCGTCATAATTCAAATCGAAATATTATTAGGCGCATTATTGTAAGGGGTAATTTAGTTTTAGATACTCCTACTTGTCTAGGAAGTGGTGATGCTGATAATCTAATTGATTTACCTTTGTTAAGAGATACTATTAGCAACCATGCTTTACTAACGGGTTCATCAGTAGCTGGGGCATTACGAAACTATTTGCGTGAACACAATAAAGGATATCAATTAAAAGATTATCGTCATGAGTTAGTAACTAAATTATTTGGTGACTTATTTGCTTATCACAATGAAGTCAACATTACTGATGAAAAAGAAAAAATAAAAATTAAATCACAAGATAATCAAAGCCTATTAATCATAGATGATTCTATTAGTAATTCTACTATCCAAACTGAACTAAGAGATAGTGTAAAAATTGATAGTGTCACTCGTACAGCAGCAGATAAAGCAAAATATGACTTAGAACTCCTGCAAGCAGGTACAGAATTTCCCCTATGTTTTGAGTTATTGATAGAAAAAGGATCTGATGAACCTAGTTTACTAAAAGGATTAGCGATCGCGCTCCAAGGTTTAGAACCAGTTGAAGGTTTAGAACAAGGTGAAATCAGCTTAGGAATCAAAAAGCATCGTGGTTTTGGTCGCTGTCATGTCAACGAGTGGCAAGTATGGCAATTTGATTTAACAGATCATCAACAAAGATTAGATTGGTTAAAATTTGAACATTGGCACTCTGGTTTATTTCCTGATTATCCAACTCATACATCAATTGCAAAAGCATTAAATGTATCTCTGGGTGAAAAAGATGATCAGCGCGAGTTCTGTAAAATTGATGCCACATTCACCCTTGCTAGTCCTTTATTAATTCGTTCTGGTCAAGCATCCAATGATAAAGCACCTGATGTAGTACATTTAAAATCACGACGTAATGGAGAATTAAAACCTGTTTTATCTGGTACATCTTTAGCTGGAGTGTTACGTCATCGTGCAGAGAAAATTGTTAATACTTTAACCGAATGCAAAAAACCTCTAGTTACAAAGCGAATTATCAAGGAAATATTTGGTTTTGTGCCTGATAAAAAATATCAATCTGAAATAGAGGATATTGATCAAAATAACGAAAAAGCAAAAGCTAGTCGTTTAATAGTTCATGAAAGTGTCATTGAAAACACCACAGATTTAGTACAAAACCGCATAGCTATTGACCGTTTTACTGGTGGTACTTTACATGGTGCATTATTCAATGAACAGCCAATATTTCCTAAAAAGGATACACATTTAAAATTAAATCTTGAATTACGTAATCCAGAAGATTATGAAATTGGGTTACTTCTATTATTACTAAAAGATTTATGGACTGGTGATTTACCAGTAGGAGGTACAAGCAGTATTGGTAGAGGTAGATTACAAGGTAAAGATGCAACTATTACTTTACGAATAAAACAAGAAAAGAGAAAGTTAATCATTGAACAATCTGAGAATAATCAATCTTTAATTATTAGAGAAGATGATCCTGAATCTACCGATAATACGGCTGAATACTTGCAATACTTTCTTGATGAGTTAAATAAGGAATTGAAAAAATGACTATCCCAAAACCAAAATGTAACCCTTTAGAAGTACCATGTGATTTTAATTTAAAAACATGGCTTGAAGAACAAGCACAACAATTAGAAAAAGAATCTAGTGACAACCAATTAAATTACCTTTTAGCTCATGCTGATGATGGTGTAATATGGGGTAAATTCCAAAATGGTGAATTGATTACAACTACTGAACCAGTTAAATTATTTCCTGAATGCGATTTTCCAACTTTGAGAAAGGAAACTTTACAACAATGTCGTATTTTTGGGCATAAATCAGAAGTGATGATTTGGAAAACCGATGGAGGTTTCAAAGCACGTTTAATTGAAGATGAAGAAAAAACAGAATTTATACCAGAACTTCAAATCCTTTGGGGAACACATGGAGAACACCATCCAAATGGTTTTACTTTGCTATGGGATGGTTCACAAGGACTACAACACGCTGTACCTTTTACAGATATTGAGTTAGAAGAAAAAGAAAATGGCAAGCTAAAAAATAAAGTTAGATTAATAGTTCGTCATTATATTGATTATGATGATTCGGGTGTTGCTCGGATTTATCTAAGTCGTTTGGTTGATTTAACAAATAAGGAGATTTAAAAATGAATCCTAGACATATTACACCAAAATCTAAAAATAATCGTGCTTTTGCTCCTTATAATTTTGTAGAACTACCTGATGAAAATAAATTAGTCGTAGCACAACAACTACCAAATAGCAATTGTTATGAAAAAGAGCGATACACAGGTTATATTGAATGTACTTTAGTTACAGAAACTCCATTATATATTCGTAACGGATTAATTCCAGATGATTTTAAAACCTTTGGTGATTTAAGTTGTAATCATCAAGAACTGGAGCAGGTAACATCAGAAGAACAAAAACGCTGGACTGATTTTTTTAATAACCCAGCTAATAATCGTCCAATCATTCCTGGTAGTAGTATTAGAGGTATGCTCAGGACAATGATGGAAATTGTTACTTATAGTAAATTCCATCAAGTTTCAGGAAATCAAAAATTATTTTTTCGTGCTGTTGCAGCACCCAAACTTGATCCTCTAACTGGAGAATATAATAAAAAATTACTTGACCAAGAAAAAAATAAAATAAAAGCTGGATATTTACAACAGCAAAAGGATGGTAGTTGGCGAATTTATATCGCTCAAGATATTGATAAACACCTATTTATATGGATTAAAGAATCATTGATACCTGATGATATTGAATTAATAAAACTAAATAATGCTGATTATAAGCCTCAGTATTTAGCGGTAAGATTTGATGATATCACTCCCTATAAAACTCGCTACCTTGCTAACCAGATTAGCAAAGATAACCCTAATCATAAATACAGAGGATATTTAGTTACAAGTGGTAATATGATGGAAGGAAATAAGGGAGGTAAATCTCCACGTCAATATCATTGTTTAATAGGAGAAAAAACAGATGATTATAAAGAAATTGATCATGGTGCTGTAGATGATTATATTGCTGGCTTAACGGAATTTCAGAAAAAATATTTTGATGAAAATAGCGGTGTCTTAAAAAATGGTTATCCTGTTTTCTTCAGAGAACCTAAACAAAATGAAAAAGTAACTCTATTTGGTCATAATCCTAACTTCCGTGTACCTTATACTCCTCCTGGTAATAATGGACGTGCTGCTTCAGTTACAGATTTTATTCCTTCAAGATTAAAGAGTTCTGAAAACTCCGATATTGACATGACTGAAGCAATATTTGGATGGGTAAATAAAAAATCACAAGATCAAGCTCGCGCTGGAAGAATATTTATAACTGATGCTATCGTTGATGATACGATTCCAGAAGATAAGATTTGGTGTCAGCAAAACCCTAATGAAAGAATTACTCCTCCAATTTTAGCTACTCCTAAACCTACTACATTTCAGCATTATTTAGTACAAACTGATCCTGATGGTAAAAGGGAAAATCTCAAACACTATGGTAGTGTTCCTCATCAAGATACAGTAATTCGTGGATATAAATTATATTGGCATCATAAAGATGTTAATCATAGTTCAATTACAGAAGATGATTTGAAAGACATAAGCGAAAAACCAAAACAATATACAAAAATTAGACCTATCAATCCACAGGTTAGTTTTCATTTCAAAATTTATTTTGATAATTTCACTGAACAAGAACTAGGTGCATTATTATGGATATTGGATTTAGCTAAAGAAAAAGAAAAGCGTATTTATGTAAAAAATAATCAAGAATATCGTTTTTCTCTTGGTATGGGTAAACCATTTGGAATGGGAACAGTTAAACTGACTAACCAAGTATTATGGCTTAGTCAACGTCAAGAAAAACGTTATCATAAATTATTTGATGGGAATAATTGGGAAACAGGTAATTATAAGGATACTGAAGTTGAAGCAGAATTATTTGTAGAGGAATTTAAAAAATATTTGTTATGTGAAAATCCTGATACAAACTTAGAAAATGTAGAACGGATCAAAATGTTGTTAACAATGTTAAGTTTTCCAGGAAAACCCCCAGGTAGTGTACGCTATATGAAAATAGAACATCCTCAGAACAAAAATGAATATGATCTGCGTCCAGTTTTACCAAATCCTGGTGATGTTTAGAGTCTTTGCTAGACCAAAACCACCGAAAAAATAAAAGCGATCGCACCACACCCCCAAATCTCCCAAATAGCGATCGCCCTACTCTTCCCTATTCATCTGTCCCCTTACCCATTCCCTGATTGCTTGCCTAAAAACCCGCCTTCCTGCCATGCGGTATCTTTCAATTAGTGATGGAATTTCCTGAATATGCAAATTAGGAAAAACTAAACTTGTTTCTGCTTGGAGATATTCCTTACCCTGCAATTGGTAAATTCTTATTTCTCCAGCGTCATAACACCAAATTTCAGGTACACCTAACCTTGCATAGATAGAAAACCTATCTAATGATTTACTGGTGACATCAATTTCTAAAGCTAAATCGGGGGGTGGGTCTTGATTCAAATCAAACTTGAGCTTGCCTCTAATTAATGCCTCATTTTGAAAATAAAAGCAATTATCAGATTCTATCCCCGCCTTTTTTAATTCTCGTTTCCAGGTAGTTGAACCATAACATTCATAATCTAGTTCTAAAACCTCTGCTGTATCTTTGATGATGTCACCAATTATTTCTTTGTAATATTCATGTTCTGGTAATGGTGTCATAATCTCTAATGTGCCATCATCGTAAGCTATTTTAGCTGCTCGGCTTTCACCTAAATCTACTAATAAATTCTCAAATTGTTGCCAACTGATATTATGGAGAACTACCCGATCAGCGCGACGTTCAGTTAACAGCATAATTCCTCGCAGCATCAGTAAGCCATCAATAGCCGTCAGTATTTAGTAAGAAATTAAGTATATCTTTAAATATACAACTGATGACTAATTGATATGGTATCACAATTTATTTTAATTTATTAATGTTTAATACTGCCAGCAAAGTGCAATCGCGTCAGCTATTAATTGGTCAAAAATTATATCCGTAAAACTGGAAAACCCCTCTTCCAACCATGCGGTATGTTTAAAAACGAAAATTCTTGGACCTACCGCACTTAATGATAGATGCACACTTCCAAACCCTAACCACCTTTCCCCCACGCAACTTTCAACGAGAAGTTATTACCAAACTCCTCAACCGTCAAGACATCCTTCTCCGCGCACCCACAGGTTCAGGAAAAACCGAAACCGCTATTTCACCCTTCCTCTTTGCTAAAACCCTCAACCTCGACTTCCCCAACAAGTTAATCTACGTCGTCCCTCTCCGAACTCTGGCCAACAGTCTGCGACAAAGAACAGAAATCCTGGTTCAACGGTGGTCACAAACTCAAAATATCCCTTGTCCAGTCGTCACCCTACAAACCGGAGAAAACCCAGAAGACCCCCGTTTTGAAGGTGATATAGTTTTCTGTACCATTGACCAAATGTTAAGCAGTTTTTTGAATATTCCCTACTCCGTTGGTCGGGGTTCAGCTAACGTTAACTCTGGGGCAATATTCGCATCTTATTTAGTATTTGATGAACTGCATTTACTAGATCCCGACCGTTCTTTTACTACTGTGATCAAGGTTCTGCAACAAGTTAAAGGAATCTCACCTTTTCTCCTCATGACCGCCACCTTAACCAACGAACTAGCAACACAAATTCAAAATTTAATAGACAATGGAAATAATTCAAATTGAAGACACTGATTTACAAGCAATTGAAGGTAAACGCTGCCGTACTTTTCAAGCAAAATCTCAATCTTTAAATGCCTTAGAAATCATAGCAGATATACACACACGCCACCGCAAACGAGTTATTGTTATTTGTAACACCGTTTCTCAAGCCCAGGGTTTATATAGAGATTTGCAAGAAATAAATCATGATTATACACTAAATATTACCCTGTTACATTCTCGATTTTTACCAGAACATCGCGCCCAAAAAGAAGCATTTTTAAAAGAAATCTTCGCTGAAAATTGGCAAGATGATGGAACTTGTTATGTGCTAATTTCTACTCAAGTAATTGAAGCAGGGATTAATATTACCTGTGAAGTAATGCACAGTCAACTTTGCCCGATGAACTCATTATTACAAAGGGCGGGACGTTGTGCAAGATTCCAAGATGAACAGGGGGAAGTTTTTGTTTATCGTACAGTGCAAGTTAACCAAGCTTATGCTAATCTTGCGGAAGCAGATATAGATACAGAAACAGAAGCAGCTACCGATAAAAAACCAAGTTTTTTACCTTATGCTCAGGAAACCTGTGAATTAACATGGCAAGTATTACAAGCACATACAGAATCAAATCAAGTACATGAAAATGTGGGATTTCGCACCGAGGAAACTTGGATTAATCAGGTGCATACAGCAGAAGATTTACTGCAACAACAACGCCGACAAAATAATCAAATGCAGTTTGAAAATAATTTTGAAGCGGCATTTTTTAGAGGTGAAAACTACACCGCTACAGAGTTAATTCGTTATGTTGATAGTCGGAGTTTATTTGTTTGGGAAGAAGGTGGATTATTTATTGATTTTACACAAGAACCCATTGATCCACGTAAGTTAATTTCTTTTTCAGTTCCCGTTTCTACACTGTGTAAAGTTTGGCGAGAATTTAAAAACCTAGAATTTGGTGCAGATTGGATTTTCAAAAGAATTGAAGCACCCAAAGACAAAGCAGAAACTTATAGTCAACCTGTTTGTACAGAGATTAAATCCCGTGAATCACTGATAAATAGTATTAAAATTTTGGTGAATCCACGTTATATTTATTATGATGAAAATATTGGTTTACTAATAGGTGTAAATGAATTTGGTAATGGGTTTATTTCTCCACCAAAATCACAGCGTTCAATAGTCAGTGAATATCGTTATCAAATGGATACTTATGTTGGACATTTGGGTTGTATGTGGACTTGTTGGCGTAAACCATTTAAAACATTGTCTTTGAAAAATGGTAAAGTCGAACCTACGATTTATAATAGTGTTAAAAATGAACTATTACCAACAGGGACAAAATTAATTAAAAACAAAATATTTCCCCAGATTCAAGAATCAGAAGCAGCAGTATTATTTGAATTATTGGTGTTTTTTGCTATCTTTACCCATGACCTGGGTAAACTACAAATTAAATGGCAGGAAGTGATGCGAAAATGGCAAGCGATCGCCCATTCTTCATTCCAAGGTCAAAACCCCAAACAACATTTACTGGCACACACTGATTATAACCCAGAAGACAGTCAACAAAAAATAGCACTTAAAGACCACGAAAAAAAACACAAACGTCCTAACCACGCTGTTGAAAGTGCATTCCTAGCTAGGGATATTCTCACACAATCTTTAGTTCCCTTATTACGTGATTATTTTGAGGCTGATAATGAACAAATTCAGAATATTTGGTGGGTAGTTCTCATGGCTACGGGTCGTCATCATTCTGCTTGGAGTAATGGTTGGGAACAATCAGATACAGTCAAAATTAAAAATATACAATTACATCCAGAAGCACAAAGAGCGATCGCCCAAAGTTGGCAAAGTATGACACGCTTTTTACCCCCAACCTTACCATTAAAATCAGCAAATCTCAGCAAAACTATGTATCCAGTTAAAAGTAAATTTGATTTGAGTCAGTTAAACTCTGCTGATACATTCGAGTATTTTCATTTGTATTTGTTGGTAGTCAGAGCGTTAAGGCTGTGTGACCAGCGTTCAGTACAACTGAATTTTCATGTTTAATTTTTATGTAGAGAAGTTATCCACAACATCTCTACATTAATCATTATTAACTATTTTTATTTTCCTGGCTTAATTGTTGCTGAAAATCAGTAATAGAACCTATAGTAATTGCCTGTTCTAATAACTGGTTGAGTCGTTCATGATCATAAATTTGATTGATTTGTTCCACTAATTCAGAAGGAGCATCTTGAAATCTAGTTCTGATGATTTTAACAATAGATTTCTGAATACCCTCAGCTATTCCTAAACGTTCAATACTTGACACATATCTCATTTCTTTTTCACCCTCGAAACGCTGCAATTCAGTTTTGAAATTCAAGTCTAAATCCGGTGGTAAAGTCATCAGTCTATCAATCAAATCGAATAACTGAAGAATTTTTTCCCTACTATATCCTAACTCATACATCCGCTTAACTAAACTTAATTTCCACTGCAACCGTCCTGTTAAATTTTTAGTTGTGGCTTGTGTACGTAGGTGCGCCATCACCAATACTGCAAAAGGATTATCACTTTGTTCTAATTCTGACCAGCGAGGTTGATAATCCAGTAATTTTACAATAGGAAACTGAAGACTTAACCCACATCCCCAACGTTCATAACTGTATTCTTGAGGTCGCCAATTTGCTTGATTATCTCCCAAAATAGCCAAGCTAACAACTTCTTGACCATAACGGTCAAAAATCCTGTAATGATAGGAAAACATCCGTTTAGGAAAACCAGTATCTACTTGACTTTGGATTTCTAAATGGATTAGTAACCAGGTTTCTCTACCATCATTCAGCCAAACTTTAATCAGCTTATCAACAAATTGCTTACCAACCTCCGATTCTCTCATCAATTGCTGGAGTTCTTGGTCAAGAAACTCATAACCTCGCGTCCAGTCAATTTCGTTGTAAATATGGGGAAAGAAGAATGTTAAAAATGCCTCAAAGTATTTTTCTACCCCTTCCTTCCAAGCACCATCATAATCGGCTTTTACTTCACTCACAGTCGTTTTTCAGTAGATGTTAGAACTATCATAACGACTTTTTTCTACATAAAGTTAATCGGAATACCCCTCTTCCAAGTAGGTATATACTGTTTGGAAGTAGACAACTCCTATGGGTTGAAAACCAGATGACACAGCAGTTATTTGTTACCAAAAAATTCGGCACTTATGCTGACACTCTGATGATGTTGGGTCTGGTGCAGCTTGTGGAGTATGCACTGAGAGAAACACATCAAAAACGTGATATTCAAATTGTAGATCAAGGTACGTGCTACTGTTTGCAATTAAAACAGTCTATCAATTTAGAATTGGTAGCTAAACTCAATTATACCGATCCTTTTCCACCAGTTAAAGGTCAAAAAACTGACGTTAGTAAAATACCACAAGAACATGAATATTTTGATGTAGTAGAAGTAAGGGAAAGACGTACACTTTTTTTGAATTATCTTTTTCAACAAAAGGGTAAAGTTGAATTTAATGAAGATGCACCAAAACCACCTCATCCTAGTACCCAAAATGGCGTGATTCTCACTTCCATGCGTCATGACCGAAATCATAATGAACTATGGTTTTTAGGATGGCAAATTGGCGAAAATTATGGTAAATTCTTGGTGGCTTTATTTACTGCATTTAGTCAAGAAACAGACGATTTCACTCAATTAGTAAACGACTTATTTACCCAAGCTACAGGACAGAAATTACCAGAAACAGCAAGTGCAGTCAAAATCTATTTACCAACATCTGTACAAGGGGTGAATCGAGTTAAAGCAGACAGCAATAAAGTAGATCCTCAAAAAACAGATTGGTTAAGTTTATGGTTGATTGCTGGGGGTTTATTTCAATTTGGAATATCAGAACGCATCAAAATAGCTGAACGAGTATTTGATTGGCGAGTTGTAGTTTTAGAACCCCAAGATATTCAACTTACTAAATATCGGGAAGTTTTGGATAAACTTCGTCAATTTAACCCCCCTAGTGGTGGTCATGGAATTGCACGGTTTGATGCGGAATTGGTTTTGAAATTCTGTCAAAAATTATTAGATTATCATCAATCTCAAGCTGATGCAGAAACCGATGAATTTGAGCTTTTTAAACCAGTGAATCAATTTGTTAGTAACTTTATTGGTACTCACTTTGGTTCTAAGGGTCAAGTTTATGGTGTCAAAGAGGTTTTTACGTTAGGTTTACCTGGTTGGATTAGTCCTGAAAATCAGCAAGAATTAACAGAATATAATCAAGTTTTGAGTGAACATTTATCAGTTATCACTACCTTATCTGCGGAAGAAGGACACAGTGAATTATTGGCAGCTTATCGGGATTTTATCACTGGTACAAATTTGTTCAATTTCTTTCGTTTTCAGGTTAGTTATGCTGATTATGTTGTCAAACGTTTAGCAGACCCCAAAGCTAAATTCTTTCCGCGTTTATTTTCTATCAATGGATTAAACCTTATGGTGAAAAATTTTAACCATCGTCAAAATGAAAAAGAATTAGATTTAAGAGATATTACCGAAGACCCTGGATTTTTACGCATTGCTAAGGCTATTAATAGCGCAACTGTCTATGCAGGAAAAGACGAACATGGTTGGGATAGAATCTATGGTTTAGCACAACGGTTGAGTAGTCAAGCGGGTTCTAAAAAGGATTTTATCATTGAATTATCATCTTTTATTGCTAGTTATGAAAACGAAAACTTGCGAATTGATGAAGAACTGAAAAAGAAAGGTAAAACCCGGAGAATTTGGACTAATAAAGATGATTTAGATAGGGTCATCAATCTGATTGAAGAACATGGTTCTAGTTTAGTTGCTAACCTATTAATTGCCTATGGTTATGCTAAGGGTTGGGGTAAATCCCAAGAATCAAATCAAAATGATACTAATGATGGAACAGATACAGAATTAGATAACATTGCAGAAGGAGAAACCGAAAATGACTAAGACACAATTTCCCGTTTATTCCATTTCTATTAGTGGTTTATTATCTCTACAACTTCATGCTTTAAATAACGAAGGTAACGAGGGTAATCAATCTTTAACTAGACGTTATTATGTAATTCAAAATGGCATGGATGAGGCTGAGTATGTAAATGGTATTTCTGGGGATATGTTCAAACATATTCAATCAGAACATTTACAACGCATAGCTGTAGAATCTGGATTAACTTTATCAGAAGGTGGTAAACAATTAAATCCTGATAGAATTGGTTATGATTTAGATAAAAATAGCCAATTTTTCACAGATAAAGATGCTGATTTAGCTGCCAAAACAGATAAAGTAATTCAACTTTGCACTATCAGCGATTTAGAGGGTTTTATGGTGACAGTCAAAGGTGGACAAACCCTCAAACGAGATTCTACCATTGAATTTGGAGCGATTGTTGGTAGACCAAATCAAGTAAAAACCCAGAGTTATTTTCATGCTAAATATGGTGTAGAAAATCCCACTCCCTATAATGTTCAAGTTAGTTCGGGTTTATATGCTACTGTTCTCAATATTGAGGCTTTTAGAATTGGGTATAATCCCCACAATTTTGGTTATAGCATTGATGTTTCTGAGCGCAAAAAACGCCTCGATGCTTTACTAAAAAGTGTGCTGTACACCTATTTACAACCCAATGGAGCAAAACGCAATACTAACTTACCCCATCCTGATAGTTTTGAGGGGATAATTACTGTTAGTTCTCGTCGTTGTCCCGCACCAATGTTAAGTGCATTGGAAGATAGTTATCAAAGTCAAATTAAGAGTTTAGCAGCTACTTTAAATAATCTCAACGGTGTTGATACAATTCGCTGTTTTCAGTTTGAAAATATGGCTGAATTTGCCGACAAAATTGAAATTTTGATCACCCAAAGTTTACCTTGGGAAAGTGAAAATGCCGAAGCAATCTCCTAAATCTAAAACTTCCCCACCATCAGAAACCGTAACTAAATGGCTAACTGTAACCTATCAACCTGTTAGCCTATTTTCTCTCAAACGTTCTGATGCCACAAGTATGGCTGCTAGGTCTAATTTAGTACCTACTCCTTATGCTATCAAAATGGCATTGTTGAAAGTGTTGTTAGAAAGTCAAGGAAGACAACATTTAACAGACTTTGACGCATGGATTAAAACAGAATTTACTTGGATTCGAGATTTAATTATTTATATCTGTCCTCCTGAAAAATTGGTTGTCAATCGCAACGGTTACAAGCTACGCTATTACGATCAAACCGCAGATAAGGCTGATAAAACTCGTCCAACTCTACCTATGCAGGATGGTTTTGTATTTCGGGAGTGGGTACATTTACAAGGACATTTACAAATTTGTTGTAGTGCAGGAAACCGTTTATCAGAATTAGAAAGGTTGTTTAGTCAAATTAATTATTTCGGTAAAAAGGGTTGTTTCTTTCAATATTTACCCGATGGCAAACAAGAAACTTCTGAACCCTTATTTCAACCTAATTTAACTACAGGTTTTACAGTCCAACCAATGGATGATTTAGGTGAAAAAACTACCTTTAATCGCATCAATCCTTTTTCCACTGATAAAGCCCAACTTGGTAAAGACCGAGTAATTAAATCTGGATTTCTTCCCTTAAAACTCGTTGCAACCAGCGCCCGTTATGACATTTACCACAGATACTAACAATACACTAGAACATCATAAATTTGCGGGCATTAGTTTAATTCTCAAACAAGTTCTCAAACAGGATGCAAATTCAACAAATTCTGTAGCTTTAGAATCTTGGTTATCAGATATTCAACCTGCACCTGTTTGGATTCCTTTACAGATTCATGATGGTATTACTAAAATTATGCCTGTGTTGCCAGATTCGGGGTTATATTCACAACTGACGGCATCAATTTGTCAGTATATATGTGGAGGTAATGTATCTCAATGTTTAAATTGGAATAATAAATCTTATCAATTTACAGGTGTTGAGGTTGATAGTGATGCACTTCATGTAATTCTCGTTTCTATTTCTGCCAATGAACCCCTACCACCAACATTAGGTAGGGCGATTCATGCCCAATGTTTTCAATGGTTTGCTACTGCTAATCCTGCATTATCTGAACATTTACATCAACAAAATATTTTACCATTTACTGTAGGTATACAATACACTTCACGGCAAAGAATACAGTTAAAAATTACTTTGTTAAAACCTGAACTTTTAGCACCTTTACTGTGGGGATTGAGTCAAAATATAGGTAGTGAAATAACTTTAGCAGGAATACCCTGTAGATTAGGTCAATGGCTAAATGTTGTAGAATCTAGCAGCTTTGAAAAACTGATGAAATTACCAACACAAAATACCATTGAATTGCAGTTTGTATCACCTACCAGTTTCAAACAACATCAAAATATTCAACCTTTCCCTTTACCGGAGTTAGTATTTAATAGTTTGTTGCGTCGTTGGAATCATTTTGCACCTTTAGATTTACACTTTCCTGAAGTTAAATGGCAAGGTTTGGTTTCTGCTTTTGACCTCAAAACCCATGCTTTAAAAATGGAAGCTGGTGCAGAAATTGGTTCTGTAGGTTGGGTAAAATACCGTTTTTTAGACCCCGAACAAGCCCGTATTGCTACTATTTTATCTCGCTTTGCTGTCTTTTCTGGTGTGGGTCGGAAAACAACTATGGGGATGGGACAGGTGAGAATTAAAAATTAAAAATTAAAAATTAAAAATGGGGAAATAACGAATTACCAAATACCCATTACCAATTACCCATTACCAATTACCAAATAAAATGAATGAAGATTATTTACCTTTAGCTTATCTCAATGCTTGGGAATATTGTCCCCGGCGTTTTTACCTGGAATATGTGTTAGGTGAAATGGAAGATAATGAACACATTATTTTAGGTCGTCATATCCACCGTAATATTAATGAAGATGGTACTTTTCAAGATGGTGAAACTTTAATTTATCAACAACAATGGGTGTGGTCTGAACGTTTAAAAGTTTCCGGTGTTATTGATGCTGTGGAAGAATGTGATGGTCAACTTGTGCCGGTGGAATACAAAAAAGGCAAGATGGCACAGCATTTAAACGACCATTTTCAATTATGTGCTGCCGCTTTATGTTTGGAAGAACGCACAGGTAGAAATATTACCTATGGTGAAATATTTTATCATGCTAATCGTCGTAGACAAACTGTGGCTTTTACTCCCCAATTACGACAAATGACTGAGCAAGCGATCGCATTGGCTCATGTTGCTAGTCAAAACAAAATGCCAGCACCTATTGATCATACCAAAAAATGCCAATCCTGTAGTTTACAACGGATATGTTTACCCTTTGAAGTCAAACAATTAAAATCTCAGGAATCCTAAAATTATGACCACTCTGTATGTAATTCAACCTGATGCTATTCTTAGCAAAGATTATGAAGCTTTCCAGGTGGCTTTAAAACAGGAAGATGGGACTTGGAAAAAATGTAAAGTCGCTGCTCAAACTGTGAATGAAATCATGTTGATGGGTAATCCCCAAGTGACTGGTGATGCTTTTGCCTATGCTTTAGAATTAGGAATGCCTATACATTATCTTTCTAGTTTTGGTAAATACTTGGGTTCGGCTTTACCTAAATCTTCTCGTAATGGTCAACTGCGGTTAGCACAATATCAAGTTTATTATGATCCTGTGAAAAGATTGGAATTAGTAAAAACCATTGTTACTGCAAAAATTCATAATCAATATAATGTATTGTACCGCCATAATGAAAAAGATAATCCCCTCAAAGAACGTAAAAGTTTAGTTAAAAATCAACAAACTTTAGATCAAGTTCGGGGTGTGGAAGGTTTAGCAGCTAGAGAATATTTTGCTTGTTGGCAGAATATGGTAGGCAAACAATGGATTTTTAATGGTAGAAATCGTCGCCCACCAACTGATCCTGTAAATTCATTATTGAGTTTTGCTTATGCTTTATTACAAGGTCAAGTAATGGCAGCAGTAAATGTGGCAGGTTTAGATCCTTATATCGGTTATTTACATGAAGTCCATCATGGTCAACCGGCGATGGTGTTGGATTTAATGGAAGAATTTAGAGCATTGATAGCTGATAATTTAGTGTTGTCAGTGTTGCACAAGAAAGAAATTCAACCCCAGGATTTTAATGAAAGTTTGGGTGCTTATCGTTTGAAGGATAATGCTAAGAAAACATTCTTGCAAGCCTTTGATAAAAAGATGAATGATGAATTTAAACATCCGGTGTTTGATTATCGTTGTACCTACAGACGCGGAATAGAATTACAAGCACGGTTATTGAGTCGTCATTTACAAGAAGGTGTACCCTACAAACCATTATCATTAAGATGACAACACATTTTTATCTGATTATTTACGACTTACCAGATAGCAAAGCTGCCAACAAACGCAGGACAAGATTACATAAAATGTTGGGTGGTTACGGGAAATGGACTCAATATAGTGTGTTTGAATGTTTTTTGACTGCGGTACAGTTTGCGACACTGCAAACTAAGATGGAAAAACTGATCAAGCCTGATGAGGACTCTGTGAGAATTTATGTACTAGATGCTGGGAGTGTGAAAAAGACTATTACTTATGGTTCGGAAATTCCTAGACAAGAGCAAGCTATAATCATATAATTGATACATGAGCTTGAATTTTTGGCAAACCGAAGCGGGGGCAAAAACCCTGGGGGGTCCGCCAAATCGCCAGAACCTTGATAATTGAATACTTTGAGCGTTTCATCAGTTTCAGTTGGCAGTTGACCCGAAGCCTGAAATGAGGTTTTTTGAGAGGTCTGCCAAAATCGTCTCTAGATTCCGGTTCTAGACTGTGTTTCAAAGCGCCGGGTTTCTAAACCACAAATCCCCGCAAGGGGACTGAAACACGCTTGCGACGGGCTTTTGCTTTTTCGGTTTGCTCATAGTTTCTAAACCACAAATCCCCGCAAGGGGACTGAAACCAACTTTTAAAACACCATTATCAAAATAAAAATTACGTTTCTAAACCACAAATCCCCGCAAGGGGACTGAAACATGAAAATGGCAAGTTCTTCGCTGTTCTCAAAGTTGGTTTCTAAACCACAAATCCCCGCAAGGGGACTGAAACTTTTCTGGAAATATCACCAAAAAGAAAGTCTTCATTTAAGGTTTCTAAACCACAAATCCCCGCAAGGGGACTGAAACTCTACCTCTGGCGCTTGCTGCGGCTGCGGGTCTTGTTTCTAAACCACAAATCCCCGCAAGGGGACTGAAACTTGCCTTGACCATCACAAACCACTGTCCCTGATGGCATCGGTTTCTAAACCACAAATCCCCGCAAGGGGACTGAAACATCTTATGTTAACCCAACACCGCATCACAAAGCAAGGTTTCTAAACCACAAATCCCCGCAAGGGGACTGAAACGCTTTGTATTGCTTGATCCTTCAATTACGGCTTGCACCTGTTCAGGTTTCTAAACCACAAATCCCCGCAAGGGGACTGAAACTGTCAAGAGACTTTCCAGAAAAAGTTAAAAACATTGTTTCTAAACCACAAATCCCCGCAAGGGGACTGAAACATCTCTGGGAACAGATCACACAATTCTTTGAGTTGCACCGGGGTTTCTAAACCACAAATCCCCGCAAGGGGACTGAAACTCAAGATAATGGCGATATTTTAGCCAGAATTCCTGAGTTTCTAAACCACAAATCCCCGCAAGGGGACTGAAACCCTGTATCACCACCTGTAGCAGGAGGAGAAGCTATGTTTCTAAACCACAAATCCCCGCAAGGGGACTGAAACTTGACAAGGGTTTTGGATTTATGTTACACTATTCAGTTTCTAAACCACAAATCCCCGCAAGGGGACTGAAACCAAACTCAACTTGCTGGCATTGAAAATGCGATTAATGAGTTTCTAAACCACAAATCCCCGCAAGGGGACTGAAACCTTTCCGTCGATAACCAGATAACAAAAATCCGAACAGTTTCTAAACCACAAATCCCCGCAAGGGGACTGAAACGTACCAGTAGCAGAACGAAAAGTCACTTGCCCCAATTGAGGTTTCTAAACCACAAATCCCCGCAAGGGGACTGAAACGAGAGTTTGTACCGTCAATATAAATTGCACACCAATGTTTCTAAACCACAAATCCCCGCAAGGGGACTGAAACTTCAAATGCGAAGAGTTGGCGCTCGTTCTCCAGAGAAAGTTTCTAAACCACAAATCCCCGCAAGGGGACTGAAACAAAATCATGGAATTTCAAGTGAATCAATTAGCTCTGTTTCTAAACCACAAATCCCCGCAAGGGGACTGAAACGTTCAAGAGTGCCGAGGGAGGTCATAGCGGTTGGGGTTGTTTCTAAACCACAAATCCCCGCAAGGGGACTGAAACTTTCAGGTAGAAGCGGAAAAACAAAGCATTTGGCTAGTAGGTTTCTAAACCACAAATCCCCGCAAGGGGACTGAAACTATTTTTTTACATTAAATGTATCCGGAATATCACTGGTTTCTAAACCACAAATCCCCGCAAGGGGACTGAAACCTTTTAACTGATTTATATACGCTTCATGAACACGGGTTTCTAAACCACAAATCCCCGCAAGGGGACTGAAACTTGATTTTTTGCGGGTCGTTGGCCAATGCTTGCAGAAGTTTCTAAACCACAAATCCCCGCAAGGGGACTGAAACGCAATATAGATACTCTAATGGTGTACGCTCCGCTTTAGTTTCTAAACCACAAATCCCCGCAAGGGGACTGAAACTGTCATCAAATCAGCCGGTCTATTTAGCAGAAATTGTTTCTAAACCACAAATCCCCGCAAGGGGACTGAAACTTTAATGCACATATTACAGGTGGAAAGTTTGCAAACGAGTTTCTAAACCACAAATCCCCGCAAGGGGACTGAAACATGCCCATCCATTGCTGGGCATCGTAGGAATAATCGTTTCTAAACCACAAATCCCCGCAAGGGGACTGAAACGCATAAATGATATATTAAAAATATCCAAATTACTTTATTGTTTCTAAACCACAAATCCCCGCAAGGGGACTGAAACATAGCATCGAGTTCAATTAAATAGATTTTTTCCTAGTTTCTAAACCACAAATCCCCGCAAGGGGACTGAAACTTAAATTGTGGGGGCGGGCGCTTAAAGTTAATTGGAGGTTTCTAAACCACAAATCCCCGCAAGGGGACTGAAACGAAAATCCTGTAGTGTAGCCTTTTCAGAGAACGACGCGGTTTCTAAACCACAAATCCCCGCAAGGGGACTGAAACACTTAGTTTTACTGCCCGGATCTTTATCCATTTCCGACCGAGTTTCTAAACCACAAATCCCCGCAAGGGGACTGAAACTTCCCGTTACGGTTTTTCCGTTACGGTTCGTCCGTTCCGGGTTTCTAAACCACAAATCCCCGCAAGGGGACTGAAACCAATACATTTCAATGGGTTTTGGTTAACGATCTGTAGCGTTTCTAAACCACAAATCCCCGCAAGGGGACTGAAACATCATTGTGTTATCAAGATGGCGTAGCTCGGCTGTTGTTTCTAAACCACAAATCCCCGCAAGGGGACTGAAACAAGTCTAAACTCGAAGGCGAGCGGATAACAAAAGCTGTTGTTTCTAAACCACAAATCCCCGCAAGGGGACTGAAACGATTTTTGGAGCAACGGTTCACCAGTGGCTTATTGTTTCTAAACCACAAATCCCCGCAAGGGGACTGAAACCAAATCTGCTTAAACTCTCAACACTTTATTACTAAGTTTCTAAACCACAAATCCCCGCAAGGGGACTGAAACAATTTATATACCTAGATGTAAAGGCATAGTATTTTTGTTTCTAAACCACAAATCCCCGCAAGGGGACTGAAACATGCTGTTTGCAGCATTACGAGTAACTTGATTAAAAGTTTCTAAACCACAAATCCCCGCAAGGGGACTGAAACTTATCTGTAAATAATTGCCTCATAGATGCGTAAAGAGTTTCTAAACCACAAATCCCCGCAAGGGGACTGAAACGCTTTATTACCTTAATATGTTGCCGGAAGCCCTAGGTTTCTAAACCACAAATCCCCGCAAGGGGACTGAAACTTGGTCTTCTGATTCAAACATACTCATTTTGCTGTGTTTCTAAACCACAAATCCCCGCAAGGGGACTGAAACACAGATTGAGAGGGGGCAGTTCCCTGTAGGTACACTGTTTCTAAACCACAAATCCCCGCAAGGGGACTGAAACTCAAAAGTAATAAACTTATCTTTCCATGCAGGATGTAAGTGTTTCTAAACCACAAATCCCCGCAAGGGGACTGAAACACCTCTTTTAGTTGTCCATCATTCCCTCTTACAACCGTTTCTAAACCACAAATCCCCGCAAGGGGACTGAAACTTAACTAAGTTAACCTTATCGTATTTGCCGTAATTTAAGGTTTCTAAACCACAAATCCCCGCAAGGGGACTGAAACAATCATTTACCATGCTCAAAAATGCTTTGCAGTACGCAAAGTTTCTAAACCACAAATCCCCGCAAGGGGACTGAAACACGCCACTTCCTGAGCAGCTAACGCTGCCTGAGTCGTTTCTAAACCACAAATCCCCGCAAGGGGACTGAAACTTAACTAAGTTAACCTTATCGTATTTGCCGTAATTTAAGGTTTCTAAACCACAAATCCCCGCAAGGGGACTGAAACAATCATTTACCATGCTCAAAAATGCTTTGCAGTACGCAAAGTTTCTAAACCACAAATCCCCGCAAGGGGACTGAAACACGCCACTTCCTGAGCAGCTAACGCTGCCTGAGTCGTTTCTAAACCACAAATCCCCGCAAGGGGACTGAAACCCAAGTTCCGCCATATCTTTCATAACAAGGCTTACCATTGTTTCTAAACCACAAATCCCCGCAAGGGGACTGAAACGCACTGCCATTACAGGCAATATTCTCAACCCATTGGGTTTCTAAACCACAAATCCCCGCAAGGGGACTGAAACGTATTCCTCCCCAGCCAGGAAGACGGGAATTACATCGTTTCTAAACCACAAATCCCCGCAAGGGGACTGAAACATGCCCCCCACAATCTACTTACGTCACTTCCTAAAAGTTTCTAAACCACAAATCCCCGCAAGGGGACTGAAACTATTCCTCTAAAGAAGAAATGCGGGAAGTCGCAGCAGAAGTTTCTAAACCACAAATCCCCGCAAGGGGACTGAAACTCGTTTTCTGTTAAACCTTCATATAACCTTATTTGTGTTTCTAAACCACAAATCCCCGCAAGGGGACTGAAACGCGCGACTTCATAATGTTGTTGTAATAACTTTAGTGTTTCTAAACCACAAATCCCCGCAAGGGGACTGAAACGAGAGCGATCGCCAAAAATCTCTAATTACAATAAATCCCCACAGGGGGACTAAAAGAGAGTAGAATGAATAATAATCACAAAATATAGCTCAAAATAATGCCAAGAGCAGCAGCATCTAACAGACGAAAAACTCCAGTAAAAAACACCTCTTTAGAATGGCCTGAAAATACCGAATTAATTGGTTTAGTATTCGACCTAGAACCAGCTACTTCCGCATCCTTATATTCTCAATATACCATCGCTCTCCACGCTTGGTTTTTAGATCAAGTACGCCAAATTAACCCAACACTTTCTGCATATTTACATGATGGTGAATCAGAAAAACCCTTTAATATTTCTGCTTTAGAAGGTCAATTAGTAGCCACAGGTAAACAACTACAACTACAAGCAAATAACACTTATCATTGGTATGTTAACGTGTTTTCCCAACCAGTAGTACAGTTTTTAAAACAATGGTTAACCCAACTACCATCAATCATAAATTTAAGAGATGCCGAATTACAAATCAAACAAATAAATATTGTTAACCCACCAACTACTTATGAGCAAATTTTAGCATCATCCACCCAAAAACAAAATCAAATTAATCTGAGTTTTATTTCACCTACCAGTTTTCGCCGCAAAGGACATCATTTCCCCCTTCCAGTTCCAATTAATCTTTTTCATAGTTACCTCAGACGTTGGAATGATTTTTCAGGAAACCCAGTAGAACAAGATGCTTTTTTAGAATGGATAGATGAAAATGTCATCATTCATAAACACAGTTTAGAATCTGTCAAAGTCGCCGCAGGTAAACGGGGTTCAGTCACAGGTTTTACAGGAGCAATTTCTCTGGGGTTAACAAAAAACGCCTTTGCTAATATCGAATTTACCCAATTATTTTATGCTTTAGTACAACTTGCTCCCTATTGTGGTACTGGACATAAAACCACCTTTGGACTAGGACAAACCAGCTTAGAATGGATAGAACCAACATCAAATATATCCACAGAAATTACAACTAATTTATTACCAGAACGCATAGAACAACTAACAGAAATATTCACAGCACAAAGAAAACGGACAGGAGGCGATCGCACGGAAAAAATAGCCACAACCTGGGCGACAATATTAGCAAGAAGGGAAATGGGGGAATCCTTACAAATAATAGCCCAAGATTTAGAAATACCATACTCTACAGCAAAAACCTATGTTAAATTAGCTCGTCGAATGCTGAAAGATGCCCCTTCAAATGTTTAAAATAGCTACGATTCCCCAACCCCAAGCCAAACAATGGTACAAAGATTCTGATAAAATTAAACTAATGGCAGAGGTGCAGTTATGGGTAAAGGATTTGGCAAACCAAGTAAATCCAAGCTAGATATATTGGCAGAGTCAGCGATTCATTATTGCCAACAGCGTAGCCCTGAGAAGCTAGATAGTATTTTTGATTATGAATCCCCAGAGTTCAATCACAAAATCTGCTCCAAAGTTATCGCTGCTTTAGATATTGATACTCTATCTTGGTTTTGCAGTTATCTTGCTTCAGAAATTAACTACACTGAAGACAATAATAAACCCCATCCCATCGGCGAATTATCAGGGTTTCTCATCAGTCTAGGATTCGAGTTATTTGAAGATTTTACACCATACCCTGGTCGTCGGCTGGTCATTGCTAATACTGAAAAGTTCCAAAGTTTACCCCAAGAAATTCAAGATAAAGTTAATCAGTTTTTTATTGTTAAACCTACTCCCAGTGAAGAATCTCAAGAAATAAATGATGCAATTCTGGAAAAACTAGAAACAGCTAACCTCAATTAAATTAATTCGGTATTACAGCAACTAATTAGCGATCGCGCAAAGCGCCCGCGGTAGGCATCGCTCTTTATCCCCCAAGAATCAACTACCCTGATAAATCCATTCCCTTCCTGCCTTTTCTGCGGCTTCTGGGGTGTAATAAAGTTTACGTTCACCGAAAACTTCACCACCGGAGCTAATTAAGCGGAACTGCCAACAATCGGATTCAGTGTAAAATACTAATAAAGTGACATCCCCAATCCCAGTAACTAAATGAACTTTGCTAGACATGATGATTTTGGTGTTTAATCAGCAGAACCAATACCAAGACCGTGAAGACAATCATTAACATCTTGTAACTCAGCACCACAGTAATAGTATTGTTTATCTCTGAGGTTTACCAAATAAAATCCAGCCTTTCCGCCATTAATTCGGAACAGTTCAATCATTATTTTCTGGGGACTTAACCCAAAACGGTGTAATCTTTCTTCTAAAACAAGGTTAACTGGTACATTCTTGGGATTATAAAAAACACTGTCCCCTGGTTTAAAATACCATGTTGTCCCTTCGCGCTTCACAATCAGATAATGTAAAGGATGGATGATACTGGTGGTGGACATAAGCTAAACTTTTAATAGATGGTGAAGAAAGCCCCTAGTCGCCATCTAGGAGCGTGATTGTAAATTGCTTTTGAATGGTTGTTAACTGCAAGGACTGTGTACAATTTCTATTCAATGGTGTTAAAATACTTTAACTTAAGTAAGACCTACTCTCGTTATCAAACTATTAAAATGCTTATGTTTGATTGTCAAACTAAAACAGCTTTTAGTAATTCTTCAAACAAGGGATTGCCAAAACTCATAAATCGTATAGAAGGCATTTCATCAAAAACATTAGGGTAAAAAGTAACCGTGTAATTCTGCTCTTTATAAGTAAGTAGCCAAATACCCTCAGTCCTTCTCTCAAACTGCACACCATTGTCTTTTAAAATGGCTGAAGATGTAAATAACTGTTCAATTGTTTCTGGTGTAAAGGGAGTAGGAGAAATGGGTTTTTTAATTTCCGCTAGATCGGCATCCAAATCCATTGCTACCATCTCCTCAATTGCTAGACGAGGGGGTGGGGTGTTTAATACCGAATCAAATTCAGACATTAAAACATCTTCTTCCTCTGGGTCTGCACTCATAGCCGCTTGTTCAATAAAGGTTGAATAGGAATTGATTTTAAACAAAAATCTAAGCAACCGGGATGTTCATGAATATTGGCAAGTTGAGTAAATGCTGACTGTTCTTTTTCTCTATCTTCTATAGAGATAGTTGATGGTTCTGGTTTTATTTCCGGTTCTGATTCTGGTTGTACTTCTTGTTCAATGAATTCTCTTTTTGTCAGAGGTCTAGAGTCAAATTCAGCCTGAACATTCCAATTAGGTTTAGTAGCAGGAGCGTAACGTAACAGCTTTTTCTGTACCGCTTCTGGAACATCAAATACTCGCACATTAGGCGATATGTCATACCAAAGTTGCTCAAACCTAGCTACTTCTTCCTCAACTCTATCTAGTTCTCTTCCTCCTTCCCAAGAACAATAAACATGAAATGATTCTACATTTCTCTCCCAGCCACCAATAGATTCATTATTAGAACCGTTAAATGCTAATTTATCGCCTTTTTTATCAGTAAAAATGCCAACTTTCTCATGAAATATATGCTGTGGGTCTAATTGCTGTGAACTCTCTTCTGGTAGCCCATTTTCTTTTAGAGGAATAGCAATTTTAATATCGAGATATTGATTTTGAATTAACCAACTCAGAATTTCAAAGTGTTTAAGTTGGGCAAAGTTTTCTGGAGGTTTTAAGTCCGCATCTAGCCGAGATATTAATGCTTCTCTTAGTTCATATCCCTGTTGAATTGCTTGTAAATCCTGTGGGCTAAACTGACAGCCCATAATTAACCGCATTCGTCCCTCGTTGTGCAACATTGCGCCCAAACCACGAGCAACTTTACTCAAAATAACACTGCTAAAAAAACCTGCTTTGCGGTCATACTGGATGGCACACTCTAAAGCAGGAATGTAGAAATCAGCAATTGTGTTGTGGGTATTGCTGGAGTAACTAATTTTCCAAGGATATTCACGTAAAATTTTCGGCATATTATGTGGTTATTTTTGCCTCGATCAATTTTTTTATAACTTTTAAGCGAAGATAAAATACTGTTACTACAAGCTAACGTTCACATCAAATTTTAGCAAATAAATACTACAATGATTGAAGAAGCAATCATTTGGTGTAATTGTGATGCAATCAATTTTCTGGAGTGTAGAAGAAGTAGCTATTCGAGCTAAACAGTTTTATGAAAACGGTATTCGTCAAAATGTCGAGTATGGTGACAATATTGGTAAGATGATTGTGATTGATGCAGAAACGGGTGAATATGGAATTGATCCAACTGGTGTAGAGACAGCGTTAAAGTTAAAACAGAAAAACCCTAATGCTAGATTGTTTACTATACGGATTGGTTACGATGTTGCTGTAAGTTTTGGTGGTGCAATGGAGCGTACATCTGAATGATTTATGGAAAAATTATTGATGGTAGGGCAATAATTCCAGTGGTTTTTCGTTTACCGTCGCAGCCAGATTTTAATTTAAATTTTGTCATTGATACTGGATTTAATGACCATCTGACTTTACCACCACAGGCAGTTAGTGCGATGAATCTTCCCTTATATTCTAGTACCGAAGCTAGGTTAGCCGACGGTACTCAAGCTTTATTATCTATACATTTGGCAACAATTGTATGGGACGGTATAGAGAGATTAGTTCCAGTTTTAGCTGCTGGCTATAAACCTTTACTGGGAACTTCTCTGATGGCAGGATATCATTTAGAAATTGATTTTCAAGATAATGGTTTAGTTTCATTAGAAAAACTCTAATCGAGTAGTTACAATTGTAGTCAAATATAAATTTTGGAAAAATTGCTATTTTCAAACATGTTTGGTAGTAGAAGCATCTTGCTTCCTGGTTGATGAACAAAAACCCTGAACAACAACTCCGGTTGATGAACAACCTTAACCAGGCTTAATCATAAAATAATACAAACGCGGGCAAGATGCCCGCACTACAATTACAATTAAAAAAATTATCAAAACAGGCTCATTTGTCCCCCTTCATTTAAGGGTAACTCAGTCTGAACGTAAGAGACTTTGGCTTTAATTTCATCCATAGCTAACCACAAATCTAACAAAGCTTTTTCTTCGGGAATGCGTTTCTTCTCATCACCAATGCGGGGAATTACTTTCAACGCTACTTCAAATGTCCGCATGAATAAATCATTGCTGACTAAGCCTGTATTTTTCAAAAATCTGCGGACTGGTTCTGTATTTCCTTCTTCTTGGTAAAGGGTAATAATTGCGTGCAGTCCATCTACTAAATATCTGGCAGAAAATTCAGTATCAATCACTGAGAAGGCGCGTTTTTTCAGGCGTTGTTCTGGGGTAAGTAATTTACAAGAACCGCTTCCAGAATCGAGTAATTTATGTTTTTTCACCAAATCAGAAACATCAAAACCACCGACTGCTAAAGCCAGTAGAATTTGGTTGGCAATATTATGATTTGAGAAAAAATCTGTCTACCTACTAGGTAAAAGCTGATTACTGATTACTGATTACTGATTACTGATTACTGATTACTGATTACTGATTACTGATAGCTGAATACTTACACCAAATCTTCCAACAAAGCAGTAATTTTCCCCTGGGCTTTAGTGCGGTTATCATCATAAATCATTAAAGTATTCAGATTGGCATGGCGGCTCAACTTCTGCACACTCCTAACATCTCCACCACTAGCATCCAAAGCCGCCGTCACCGATGAATGTCTAATTTTATGGGGGCTGACAACTTTAGAAATCCCCGCCACACTAGCAATCTTCACCACAATTTTGCGAATACCATCCCCCGTCAGCCGATGTCCGTAGTGAGGTCGCAAAGAAATAAACAACGGTTGCTTGATATCTAATTCCTTCCTTGTCCACAACCAATCTTGCAAAGCATCGCAAGTTTTAGGATGCAAATCAACATTTTCCTTCTGAGTTCCCTTACCCTTACCCAAAATACTCAAAGTCCGTAATTCTAGATCCAAATCCTCAATATTACAGTGAGAAACTTCCTCCCGTCGCAGAGCATTAGCCCACAATAACCGCAGCAGTGCATAATCCCGTTTACCTTTAATAGTTTCCCGGTCTGGTATCGACAGCATTTTTCTAAAAGCTTCAGGAGTAATACCCGAAGTATCTCGGTAAGGTTGAATTTTCTCACTCTTGATATCAGCTAACGTCCAATCACACTTACCCACCTTATAAGCATAGTTAACTAACGCCTTAATTGCAGCCAAGCGGCGGTTAACAGTAGCTTCCTTCAAACCCAAATCAACCAACTCTGCCTTGTAGCGCAAAACCAGCGTTACAGCCGAGTACCTATCCATTTGCAGAAATTGTCCCACCAAAGCGGGAGTTGGTTGTTGACCGCACACAGACAGGAAAAATTTATTTAAATCTTTAGCGTATTCATGACGGGTATTTTTATTACGCTTGCCCACCAACAATTCTGCCAACAAATCGCGTTCAGCGGTAATGGCAAAGGGGTTTACCTTAGCGAGTGAATTTGACTCATCAGGCGGCAGCATATAATTATCGAAAACATCTCTTTTCGATAATTACTTTAGCATTGATCTGCCTGACCTACCAGCCAGTTTCCCCTTGATAGCCACCGAGGTATGTGCAGAATGGGACACGTTGTAAAGATATGTTAAGCAGATGTTTGAAACCATTGATTTTACGTTGTTTCAATATGGGGTAAAGACAAGATGTGACCAAAAACCTGCAAGATGATTTGAGAAGGCTTGATTTTACGTTGTAAATAACGGCTTTTTTGACTCGAAAGTAACATCAAAACCAGACAGGGCAGGCGTTTCCAGACCATCTTGCAGAAAATTACTCAAATCTCGGCTTCATACCGAAAAGGAGTAACCCACAATTGCTGTCAACTGTTAAGCAGCTTTTATAATTCTCATGTCAAGAGCGGGCATCTTCCCGCTAGGTTTATACAAATTAAATGCACAACAGCTTCAACTTAGTACAGCAGAAAAATTTACGTTGGCAAAATACAAGCAAAGAAATTTACCATTTCCGTTACAATATTCGATATCAAGCACAGATATCATGACTATCAAGAAAACCCCGCCCAGCGAGATGATCCGCGTGCCAACTGTACTAATTTCTGTAGTACGGCAACTATCAAAAATCCACCGCAAAGGACACACAACGGCGTTACTGGAAGCGTTACAGGAAGTGATAGCACAGTTTGATAGCAGTGTGGAATTACCAGTTACCGAGTTACAGCAGGTGGAGGAGAAGCTAGAATCACTCTCTACTCACCTTTGTAAACAAGATGAACTGCTGGCCAGTAAATTGGAAACTTTAGCTAGGCACTTGGAGAAAATAGAGCGATCGCTTGCTTCTGGCAGATACAGTGGTGGTAACTCTAGACAACGGCGTTCAGCGTATCCATACCAATATCAGCAACCAGTAGAAATCAATTCTTTTGCACCGGAGAACTTAGCCATGCGGTTAGGGGTGACAAAACAGAGTTTGATAAATGAATGGGAAACCAAAAGCGAAAAGGAATTTATTAGCTGGTCTAGGAATCGTGACCCTAGCAGTTTAGGATGGAAATTTCAGGTTAGTGATGGGTTGTTTTATCCGGTGAAGCAATAGTAAATAATATTAATTTAATAAGTCTCATCAAACGCCAAGGCTTTCAGAACTAGAAATTTTACGTGACCGTGTTTTGTCTGAACTGAAGTTGGGTAACCAAACATCTGGGTATAAAACTGCTCATAAGGCTCTCAATCGTTTCATTGCTGAACTAACCAGCTAGTATCCTGCTTTTCCGAATTCGCCAACAGTGTCTTTGCTATATCTATATCTATCTACGCCAGCTTTGCAGAACGTAGCCAAGGAATGCACGAATCTCTTCGGGAAGCCACCATCAACTCAACCTAAATCCGCCGTTTTTTTGTTAAGCAATATTTCGCCAACGGTATCCGGTAATCAGGTGACTGGGGAATACTGTGGGAGTGGAGAATGGGTAAGGCGATCGCCTTAAATCTGTAGGACTTGCAAAGGCAGGAATATTAAACGGGAGCAGCGCGATTTTGTGAGGTGCTTAAATTTCGGGTGCTAAATCACCTATTTAGGGGTGCGATAGCGAAGCGCTGCTGCAAGCAGATCGCGGCAGAAAATGTGTTTTTATTGAGAATTAGGCAATTTAATTGAGAATTAAAACCCGATCTAACAAAATCGCATCGCTCCCTATTAAATATTAAACTATACGGTTTAGTTTCTCATAGTAAATACTTATCTCCTCCAACTTAAGTTGAAATTAACTTATCAAAGTTGCCTTGTATAAGTTAAGTAAAGTAAGCAAACTAGAATTGTGAAGTAATTTCATTTATAGATAAATCCCAATGCTGAATAAACATTTTGCAATTACTCTTTTCGGGAATGAATGTCTTCATTTGAATAGTTAAGTTTAGGGTGAGGCTAAAAAACGGTAAATCAAGGTTTTTGACAATTAGCTTTACAAAATTTTACAACCTGTCCAATTTTGCAGGTATCTGATACTGTTGGCGAAAGTGTTACAACTAAGAGTTGCAACCACAAATTGAAGGCTTGAGCTTATGTAATCTTTTGAAATACAAAAATGTATTGCTTTTGCCAACGGTATCGTATCGGTATCTCGGTGGCTATCCTAAAAGATGAACTTAAAATAATGATTGAAGTCTTATCGTTTCTGACAGATAATAGCTCAAAAGCATCATTATTTGTAATCGCTATTAGTCGATTATTTTTATTTACCTTCAAGCTATTTTGGTATTTGCGAAAAGGCAGAAATCTACCTTTGCCTAAAACACTGCGTTCAGTGGAGGCTATGGAAAATTATATAACAGAATATAATCGATTAAATAAAGGTGCTTCTGTTCTTATTGAAATGAGTTATATGCGCTCTAAACTTGTGAATATACGTGGTTTTTACATACAAGATAGACTTATTGGAGGATATATGATAAAAGCAGGAACGGAACGAATTATTGCATCTGTTTCTGCTGAAGGACGGTTATTATTAGAAGAAAGAGTTCCCCAGAAAAAATGTGCCGAGCTTGTGTGTTTATGGCTAGATTATAAAAATATAGAAGAAAAGAGATTATTAAAGTCATGGATATTTTTATGCAGTTCCCTTGATGCACTTGTTTTTTCAACGCGTTACAATATTTCCTCCTTAATTATTGGCACTTATCATCCCCCACTTCAGAGGGAATGGAGTTGTAGGTATTCATGCCTTTACTCAGGTTCTAATTCTGTAAATGGCGCGTTATATCAAGTGTATAAGATATGCCACATCGATATCTTCCCTAGTCTTTATTGGTCACTAGGTTTTTTAAATTCTAATAAAAGAGAAGAAAGAAAATGAAATTTACTGCATCTTTGTGTGAAGAAATTAAGAATAACTGGTTAACAACCTTGCCTAAAATGCTATTTTGGGAGGCAATAACAAAAGAGAAAATTGATCGTTATGCCTATATTTGCTATCTGCTAACAACTCGAAGTTATACAATGCGAAGCGCATTAATTCAATGCAGCACTATTTCTCATTTTCAATTTCATCACCGAAATCTTGTGCGCCCTTTTTTAAGACATGCTTATGAAGAAGAATCTCATTATATACTTGCTGAAAATGATCTCCTAAAACTGGGATTAAATCGGGAAACCATTGAGAAGTTTCCTGTACTTCCTGCGACAGAGGGATATATTGGTTTCATATTTAACCGTATTCAAAATGTTAGTCCTTATTGTTACTTTGGATATCTATTACAACTAGAGTTTATGACAATTAATATTGGCTCAACTGCACTAGAAAAAATCAGAAAATCTCTCCCTAATATGGAGCTAGGAGAACAATTTCTAGAGGTGCATATTAAGGAAGATTTAGAGCATGTTGATGATTTAACCACTCTTATTGAGCAGACAGTTAGGCAGGAAGATAAACGAATGAAGGAAGATATTCGTTACACTGCTTTAACGGCGAATAGCCTATGGATACTAATGATGGAAAATGCTTATCAGTTTAGCCAAACACAAGAGTTTCGTCAGCTTATTAGAACAACCTGAACCTGTTATTCGATGCCAATAATATTCCGCAATTACATCATGAAGTTAGAAATTAATCGTATTAATGCAAATCAGTTATCTTATGAAGATTTTGTCCATCAATACCTTAAACCTGAACAGCCATTAGTCATAACCTATTCTGATATTCAAAAATTAAAACAACTTACTCCTTTTTATATTCGCTCTAGGTTTGAAAAAGAAACCCATCGTAACATCGGTTGGTTTGACTCTGAACTTTCGCCTGTTATTGAAGATAAATTTATCTTTACCCCTGATATCGTTCAGAAAACGTTGGCAAGGTCAGATATTTCATTACGCCCTAAACCAGTACGAGTTTGGCTACAACTCGGTGGGCATAAGACATTTCAGCATTATGATGGAAATAGTATACATGGCTTTAATTTGCAAATTCTAGGGAAAAAGCATTGGGTCATCACCTCTCCTAATACTCCCTTACCAACGGTGCCATTTTCTTTTTTGGGCTTGGTAAAACGTGATTTCAAAGTCACTCCCGATAACTATGACTTTTACAGTTTTACTACTCAGCCGGGAGATTTATTGTTTTTACCTCGTTATTGGTTCCATGAAGTACACTGTTTATCTCAAACAAACATCAATATAAATTGGGTATGGACTCCTTCCTATCCTGATATAAGTTCAAAAATAGGAAAGCGAGAAGCTGAGCTACTTAAAATACGGACTATCTTGCCAATACTCAACTATGTATCGAGAGGAAAATACAATGATTATGGGGGCGCAGGAAAAAAAATTATTAAGCGTTATATACGTGATATTAGTTTATTTGAATGCCTATTCCGTTTGATGGAAGAATTTTATCGTATTCCTCATATGTTATGGCTAATTCAAGATATCTGGCACGGTGTTAGAGAATTTAGTGAAGGTAATTTTCGTAAGTGACGGATGAACGGTATCATGCCCATGTTTGAGACGATGAATGTCGATATAGCTCTCTAACAAATCTATTTGTGACCACTTGAGCGCAACTAACTCAGCACTGCGAAATCCATGCCGGAACATCAGTAAAATCATTGCTGGTCTTGAATGTAGCATTCCTACTAATGATAAGGTTCGCGATCGGGTTGGTTTTTACGAGCGTTTTGCCCAAATGTTAGGTGTCAGTATTGGTGAAAACGTTTATTGCGATCGCATGGCACATTACTAGGTTATTGGCAAGCAAAGGAATTTCTGAATAGACCTCTCCGGAAATTAGGTTTTCAGCTAGACAGGTTAAGGGTTTCAGATTCTTTGTCGGAAATGTCTAATACGGAGTGGGCAATTAAACAAGGTATAAAATCATGAATTTTCTCTCTGCAAAGAAACAGTCATCAATGGCTATAGTGGGAGCATTGATGATAACTCTAGGAGTAGAACAAAGTGCTGCTGCTGCTACATTTAACCCTGCTCCTCAGTTTGATAGTGCAGTCAGTTACTCTACTATGATTCCTAGAAGTGACGGTGGTATAGATTCGGCTGATATTTACTACCCAGTCTTGTCCAGTACAGATCCTCAACAACCACTGCCCATTGCTTTATTCTTACAAGGTGCGCTTGTTGATAAGTCAGACTACTCAACCTTTGCTAACACTGTAGCTCGTTATGGGTTTGTAGTAGTAGTTCCTAATCACATCAGAACAGCAGTTAACCCAATGGGTTCAATTACAGGGCTTCTCGCTGAACAACAGCAAGTTAATGATGTTCTCTCCTACATCAAAAATGAGAAGTCTACACTTTCATCACCTATTGCTAATTCATTAGATCCCAGTACCCTAGTTTTGCTAGGACACTCATTTGGAGGAGCAGTAGGGATAGCTGCAATCCAGGGAAACTGTGTTCCCATCTTATGTACTGGAACTTTTAATCGCCCCCAAGAATTGAAAGGGGGAGCATTTTATGGAACTAACTTCTTGATTGGCCGAGGCAGTGGAGGACTATTGATTGATAATGATAACATCCCTATAGCTTTAGTGCAGGGTAATCGAGATGGTGTGGCAACAACCTTAAATGCTGAACTCACTTATGATGCCATTCAAGATCCTTCCAAGGCTTTTATCAGTATTCCTGGTGCTAACCACTATGGCATTACCAATGAAGACAATCTTATCCGTGATCCTATCAGACCAACATTAGAGCAAGATGTGGCTATTGAAACCATTGCTCGTTGGAGTGCGCTGTTTCTGCGTGGAACTGTACTCAACGACAAAGGAGCATTTGATTATGTCTTCAATACAGGTGATGCTTTGGATCAAAATGTCAGTGTGGAGAGCGTTGCCAAGCCTATACCGGAATACACTTCTGTAGTTAGTTTGCTGGGATTAGGATTAATGGGTGCTAGTTCACTGCTAACACATCAGCAGAAATTATTCAAGAAATAGGTTTTGAGCCGGAATGTAACCTAAAAACCTAAAAACTGCAATATGACAGGAACAGTTTTGATTCCACATTCTTAGGCTTTTAGTAAGTAAGTTTTCGTACTTTATCAAAGGTACATATTGAAACTGATTTGACAAAATTAAGGTGTGCATTACGGCAAATTCTCAATTATACTAAATCCGGTTCTCATACACCCCTAAAAAATACTAGATTTTAACCCATGATGATAATGTTTCGTATTTATTATAAGTGGGTTTTGGCTACCGGATTTGGTATTACTCAAATTCAATTGACTTAAGCCGAAATACACCCTACTCTACTCACTTTCAAAAAACAAGAAAACACCAAGAAGCCCCAAAAAGGTAGTATTATATATCGGTTGGTCGGGAGCATTTAAACCCTGACTTGAGTATCTTGACCAGTTACGGAGAACTCGGTCGTGCGTCCGGTTAAAATTTAAACTTCTCCCTGGGTTCCGAAATAAATCAGCGATCGCCTGCTCAATAAGCCTAAAACGTACAGCTTCAGGTATGGCTACAGCAAAGCGTCCTAATGCAGTTGCTACGCTTTGAAGATTGCGATTCGGGTCATTATCAACTAGATTTCTGAAACTTTGTTGAAGGTCAGATATACTGAAAGTACCCCGTGTAAGGTCTCCATCAAACAAACTATTATAATTCTCATCCCGGTCTAATGGACGTGGATTGATTGCGCTAGCTTCACTAACACTTGTGACAGTAGCACCCCTCAAGTAATAATAAGTTCCCGATACCTGCTCAGGGTTAAAATTACGAATATAGCCTTGCAGATATAAATTATCACGCCTAACTACGAATCCAATATTGCTACCTTCAAATGGAACTGCAACGATAAAGTAGTCTGTGTCAGGCCGATTGAATGGTCTGCGTATTGTTACGCCATCTAAACTAGGGTGAGCAACCTCCTCAGTTTGATTCAATCGAATTAAATTGATCGCTTCTGTAAATTGTTCTGCACTGTCAAGTAAGTTTACTCGAATTATCTTGTTTTGACTGGGGTCTGGATTGTTTTGAGCTATTAAGTAAAACAACGATGGATCGAGAGAAGTTTCTGGTTGCGTCCGTTCTTCTCTAGCCGAAACTGGTGAAGCAAGTGTAGTCAAAGGTGAGGCAATTACAGTCGAAGAAATAGCAATAATTGCTCCTAAGCGTAGTGCTAATTTTTGTTGGAAAAGCTGTTTTGAAATTAGTTTCATTGTTACACCTTTGGGGAAATTTTAATGACGAAGAATTAATTTTAAATTTGAAATTTTAGATTTTGGATAAAGACTATGACGTTCTTGATTTTATGCCTGGAAACAATCGCGATCATCTCAATCCAACCTAAAATTTTGCTGCTCTCATTTTGATGAGAATTTCTTATTCTAATTCTTGGAGAATACGCAATTGTTCTCTCTGATCTGTAGTTAGAAACCTTATAGCCCCTGGTAGACGAGGTATCAAGTTATTGCCAAATTCATCAACGTTAATATCAGGAACATCGGTTGTACCTGCGGAAGTTTGGGGAACGCAGCAATATCGAGAATCCCTGTACCGTAAAAGCCCAGAATCATTGTCAATACTCTCCAGTGTCAGCCGAGAAATTCTGTCGTTTCCGGCTTCATCCTTGCAGATAGCATATAAAACACCTCTGACAACTCTGGCTTGCGAACAGCTTTCTAAAAATGTACTGCGATAAGCATCTTGTGCATTACTGAACTCTAATCTACCGTTAATATTATTGATTCCATCTAAATCGATTTCGGCTCTTGTAGTGCTTCCAGTAGTAGTTTGACAATCTGCGAATAGCGCCGCACCCGTATTACCTCCTTTACGTACCGCCTCATTTGTACAACTATTAAAATATGTACTGCTAGCTTCAGCTGATTTGATGAAAGCCGAGATTGGTAAGGTAGTAGCCAATAAAATCCAACCAAATTTGATAGTTAATCTCATAGTCTAGATCCTAGAGTTGCTGGATGTCCTAGTTTGCCTAATTTTCTCTACTGACACAAGGCAACTTTGGCATGATACAAAGCAAATTTAGCAAGTTGGGGTAATGAATGGCATTATGTTGTTGTTGATGCCTGATGAAAGACGCTTTTATGAACAATCAGAAGTTGACACTTTCTCAGCTATCGGAATTTCGCTAGGCACAAAGTTGAGCTAATTTTCTAAGCTTGAGAGAAGGGCAATCGCATTTTTGATGATGGGATGATGTGGGCGATTGCTTTTTTACGAAACCATTAAGTTGAAATTAACTTACTAAAGTTGCCTTGTGTAATTCAGGGAAAGTACGGAAACTGTAAGTACCTAATAAGGATAAAAGTAGCAAATATGAACAATAATACATTAGCTCAATTGAACTTGAGCGCACTAAACGAACTTAGTGATGAAGTTGTTGCTAATTATATCGGTGGCGAAGCTTATGAATCACTGGGAGAACCAGATATTACTTTATACGAAGGTACAAATTACAGTGGAAGAGGTAAAGGTTTCAATGCAAGTATAGGTGCTGCACCTTACAACCTTGTTAGTAAAAACAAATATATGTCACATCATCCTCGTTATTGTACTCGTAAACTTCCAGAGCAATCTAACCTAGTTTCTTTTACATTAGAAGATATTTTCTCTCCTCTCGACGGTGGAATTGTTACTGATGTTACAATCACCTTAGATTATATTAATGATCTTAAACCAAACAAATTCAAAGATGTCATAGCTATTGCTAACTTCACTAAAGACTTCTTACTAAATTATCCCATCCCTAGTGGTTTATATGAAGTTTTAAATAGGGATCTAACTCAACAGTTACTAGCCGATCCCAAATTAAAACTTTCCCCTGTTTTAGAATCATTAAGTATTAATTTGGATGTATCACCAAAGATTATTCCTTTTGAATTTAACACTACAAATACTCGTACACCCAGTGGGGATATTAACGATATTGTATCGTTTGAGTTAGAAGACATTCTCCTTCCTGTAAGAGGTAGTAGTGTTACTGATGTTAAGGTCAGCTTTGATTTTATTGATGGAATTGAGTCAAGTGAATTCAGAGATGTCATTCCCATTGCTACTTATATCGAGAATTTCCTAACTAATTATTCAAATCCTGATGATTCTTTTGAAGTTATAAACAGTAATCTAGCTGATGCACTTTTAGATGATTACGATCAAGAACTTTCTTCTGTTCTAGATTCTTTAATTGTAAATTTAGATGTCGAACCTGGAACTATTCCTTTTGAATTTAACACCATTACTACTCGTACTAGCAATAGTGAAGCTCAGGATATTGTTTCACTAAAGCTAGAAAATATCCAGCTGCAAGTTGAGAATAGTGAGGTTGCTGATGTCACTATTAATTTAGATTATACTAATGGACTTGACCCTGCGCTATTCGCGGATGTTATAGCTATTGCTAATAACGTCAAAGATTACCTAACTAATTATCCAAATAACCCCAATGATTTTTTGGAAGTCATTAATCGTAATCTCACCGAAAAACTATTTAGTAGCTCAAGTTTAGAACTTGGCTCTTTGTTGGACTCTTTAAGTGTTGAACTGGATGTATCTCCTAAAATTATTCCTTTTGAGTTTAACAGCACAACTACTCGCACTGCCAGTGGTCAAGTTAATGATATTGTTTCGTTTCAATTAGAAGATATTTTACTTCCAATTGATGGGACCAGTATTACTGATGTTGCTGTCAGCTTAGATTATATTGATGGAATTAATAATAGTGGTTTTAAGGATGTTACACTTATTGCTAATAAAATCACTGATTTTCTGACGAATTATTCAGAGCCTAATAGCTCTTTTGAAAGAGTAAACGGCAATCTAACCAATTCATTATTTGGAGATTGCAGCTTAGGACTTTCTTCTGTGCTAAATTCTTTGACTATTACCTTAGATGTATCGCCTGGAACTATTCCTTTCCCTTTTAATAGCACAGTTACCGCTACACCGAGCAATATAATAGATATTTCGTGTCAGCAATATGGCATCTGTTAATTCAAAGGTAGCATCTCTCGCTCTGCTTAAATGCTGTCGGCAGTATATTACGGGTAAATATTTCGCGCATTACAGTGTATTTAGTGCGAAATCCTACTTTATCAGTTTATTAGCACATTCTTATAGTCATGAAAAAAGTGAGAGCATATTATTTAACAGTTTTACTAACGATGTTAGCACTTCCTGATCGTGCTGTTGCAGTTGCCCCACCAATTTCACAACAAGTACAGCAAGTAGCACAGTGGTTTACAGGGTTATTTGATAATACAAAACAGGTAGACAGCAACCCAGCGACTCCTGCGATTACGATGTCTAACTGTAGCGTAGAGTTAACAGACAATAGGTTATTTGCTAATGCACAGAATATTTATTTAGAACAAAAAAGTGATGCTTTTGAACGTATTAGGTTCTATTCTTTTAGTGAAGGAACTTCTGGAGTAAATCTGAGTATTCGTAGTTTTGTTGATAATACCCCGCTTAGGAGTTTATGTAATCAGCCAAAACAACAGCGAATTATTGATACTAGCAATATAGGTAATTTAAGTTGTGACCTTTCGTTAATTTGGGATAATAATCGCTACATAGGCAACAATAGCCCAAATGGATGTGTAATAAGTTTTGGCGGTAAGGTCGTTTCTAGTGTGGTGTTTTTTGAAAATGGTGTTGATTCATTGGATCAGATTTTTAGTGCCAATGACGTTTTGTTGGTCAGTACACCAATTGAGTTTCGTCGGACTACATCTATTCCTGAACCATCTTTTATCTTGGGAATTATAGCTCTTGGTGTTTGGGGAAGTGCTTCGCTTGTTTCAAAGCAAGCAAATTATAAATATTTTTTAAGTACAAATAAAAAATAGCGGGCGGAGTCCTTGGCGCAACTGAAAGGGTAAAAGTAGCGAGCGATTTCAGAAAGCACTTGGTAACATTGCTGTTGATGGTGTGTTTGGTTCTGAAACTCTAACCAGACTGAAATCTTACCAAGCTAAAAAAGGTCTGATAGTTGATGGTATCGCTGGACGTGAAACCTTTTCAAATTTGGCATTGTCCAGCTTGTCAAAAAATTTAAAAGAGCAAGATTTAGAAATTGAAATAGGGCTGGGTGAGCCAGAGCAATATGGTAAGTTACAGTTGATTAATGATACCCCCTACATGGCGATTGTTCTTCTTTATGAGTCTGGCAACAAGTATTCTTCTAAATACGCACATATTCCGGCTTGTTCCAAGAGAACACTTCTTAACACCTACAGTAGTTCGTGGGAAATTAGCTATAACGACAGTAGAAAGTTTTCTCTTGGTGATAAAGCCGATAAGAAGAATGATGTGTTTGAAGTTAAGCTATCTCAGCTAAAGGAAGAGGATACACAACTTTGTGAGTACGATAATTTAGCAGCTTCGAAATTAAAAGCAGTTAATGTTTCTTTAAATCCCATAAACGAGATATTGATGTTTCCACGTAAATTAGATATTGATACAGTTTTTAAACGTGATTTTAATAAGTTAATAGGTAATTTTGAAGGACAATTTGAAGAATTAGGAGAAAAAGCACTCAAAAAATCTAAGGATGTATTAAAAACGTTGAAAGAAGAAATCTTAAAATTCAGGTCATATTTGTCTGGAGAAGATATAAAACTTTTATATACTACAAGCGAAGATATTGTTCAAAGAACAGATGCATTTGTAGCTCGTTATATAGCAAAAGATGGTGCTATAAATAACGAAAATAAATTTTTGTATATAGAAGCAGCAATTGAATTAAGAAAGATCGTAGAGGCGGGTGAATTAGATTTAGATAGTTCTGATGTGCTAAAAAAAATAAGAAATGTTTTAGCAGAACTGCAAGAAAAATGCCCCGAAATTCAAATTGATGTAGAACTAAGCGATAAGTTGATTATGAGTATGATAGACTATTTTAAAACGAATAAAAATATTTCTTATAAACTAATTTCTCTTTTACCTAAAGATAGTCCAAATCAATCTTCATCGATTTTAAAAAATGCTAAATCTCTGAGGTCAATGTCAAGTTGGTGCCAATGGTTAAAAAGTCAGCATCCAATTTTGTTTTATACTAGAAATCAATCTCAGACAATCCCTAAAAAGTGCATTTAATTGCGATCGCATGATTGATTTAGAATTTTTCTCAGATATGCGTAAACTTAATTACATTCAAATTAAGTCAATTGCTCTGGATTCTAGTTCCAGAAATTTACAGTCTTGTCATCACCAGTAAAGGCGATCGCATCCAATACTTTACTATGAGCGATCGCACTTCTGCTGACAGTATTAAGGCAGGAGATCGCCCCCTTACCATCTATTTCAAAGAAGTGATCGCCCTCTCCCCAACTCTCCCAAAACCCTACCCCAAACTCTCCACCGCCCCCAAACTCAATAAAGCCGATCGCTGTGCTGCTGTTAAACCACTCACTCCCCTGATATTCATTCCTTCATAAAGGCGATCAACCTTCAGAGTTTTCATATACTCAAAAGTTTCCATATCCCAAAACTTAATTCCCCCATCTTGACTAGCATGAACCAAGATACTACCAAAAGAATTAAAGGAAATAGAACATACTCCACTACTATAAGTATCCAACACCTTTAAACAAGTAAAATCACTGATATCCCATAGGCGAATTGTTTGATCAGAACTCGCCAATGCCAAAATACAACCATCTGGACTAAAACAGACTGACCAGACGGTAGAAGTATGTCCTGGCAATACTTTTACGCAAGTAAAGTTACTGGTGTCCCATAATCTAATTAAGCCATCAATACTACCACTAGCCAGCATTTTACCATCTGGACTAAAACTCACTGACCAGACTGCATCAGTGTTACCAGACAAAGTTGCTATACATTTACCTTCAACCACATCCCACACTTTAACCAAGCAGTCCTGACTAGCTGTAGCTAAAGTTTTGCCATCTGGACTAAAGCTAACTGACCAGATTTCACCCGTGTGACCTGTTAATGTTTTTATACATTTATGGTTGTGAATATCCCAAAACTTCACGCTCTTGTCCCTACTAGCACTAACCAAGGTTTGACTATCTGGACTAAAGCTAACTGATGTTACTCCACTGCTATGACCATATAAGGTTGTAATACAATCACCAGAAATCACATCCCACAGTTTAATGCTTTTGTCATCACTGCCACTCGCTAAAATCGAACCATTTGGACTAAAGCTAACTGACCATACCCAATCTGTGTGACCTGGTAAAGTTTTAGTAGAAGACCCAGACTCAACATCCCATAGCTGAACTAAACCATCACAACTACTAGTCGCCAACAGACAATTATCAGGGTGAAAACTGACAAAATGCGCCCCACTGGAATGACCCTGTAAAGTTCTCACGCACACGCCTTTACTTACATCCCAAAAACGCAACCGAGAATCCCTACTAACACTAAATAAAATTTGATCATCTGGACTAAAAACAACTGAGTATACTTCACTGGTATGTCCTTGTAAAATTTTCAAGCACGTACCTTGCTGCACATTCCATAACCTGATACTGGTGTCATTACTACTTGTAGCAATAGTTTGACCATCTGAACTAAAGCAAACTGACCACACCCAATTTTTATGACCGTGAAATGTTCTGATGCACACACCTTCACTCACATCCCATAACCGAACAGAGCAGTCACTACTCCCACTGGCGAGAGTTTTACCATCTGGACTGAAACGAACCGAACATATTTTACCATCATGACCTGACAGAATTTTTATACAGATACCTTTACTGATATCCCACAAACGAATATCGCAGTCATCACTACCACTGGCGAGGATAGAACCATCTCGATTAAACCTGACTGAACATACCGCACTAATATGACCATGCAGTATTTTGAGACATTTACCTAAATAGATATCCCACGAGCGAATTGAATTGTCTTGACTACCACTTGCTAAAGTTTGTCCATCGGGACTAAAGCTGACAGACCATACTATTCCTGTGTGTTCATCGAAAATTTTCAGGCATTTTCCTGTTTGTATATCCCACAATTTGATTAATCCGTCATGACCACCACTTGCTAAAGTTTGTCCATTTGGACTAAAGGCAACTGTCCAAATAATCCCTTCATGCCCCTTAAATGTCAACAAGTTTTTTCCATCTGCGATTTGCCATAAATGAATTTGCCCATCCATATCACCTGTAGCTAATAGTTTTCCATCTGGACTCAAGGCCAGTGAATAAATACTCTTTAAGCTTTTGGCAAATACAGATTTATCAAAAGCAGTATTTTGGAAATTCACTCCTACTAAATTTACACCTTGTAAGTCCGCTTGCCTAATTGCTAAATCAGAAAAGTCATATCCTTGTAAATTGATATTTATATATGCCAACAAATTAATAATGTTACCTACGGCATAGCCTGTAAATAATTCATTTTGATGTCGTTGCTGTTCGATGATAGTTTGTAATTTTGCTGCTAGTTTATTTTTATTACCTAATTCTGTTAATAGTTGCTCAATTACTGGTTGAATAATTAATTGCTGTTGGGTTTGTCGGATGTAGTCTTTGGCTGTAGCTTTGATGAGGGCATGAAGACGGAATAAACGTAAATTATCTGATGTTTCTGCTATTAATTCTTGAAAAATATTTTCTACAAATCGCTGTGTCGTATATTCCGTGATTACTGGTTGCAGAAAGAAGCTATCGCCACTTTTCTCTATCAATGATTTTTGTAGTAAAGAGTTAACTACTGATGGTAATTGACGTTTAGAATTTGATGTAATTATATCCTCTGTCAATTCTTTTAAAGATACTGGTTCACGATTAATTGCTAACCAGTACATTACTTCTTCTTCTACCAGTGTTAACCGTTGGAATTGACATTCTAGTAAATCGTTGATGTCATCAAAAATTATTGTTCCCTGTTCCATATATTCTAATACAGGGGTAATATTACCATTGAAAATTTCTTGAGTTCCCGCAGCTACCATTTTTAACGCTAGGGGATTACCACCATAATGTTTAATGAGTAATTGCCATTCTGTTTCTGTACCTGTAAATTGTCCTTTGTGCTGAAATATTTTTTGTCCTTCTTGGGTATTTAATCCTGGTAAAAGTAGTGTTTTTACCCTGGCTTTATCCCCTTCTAAGGGAATTAATTCTTTGAGTTTTACTCTGGAAGTTAAGAGGATACAACTTTGATGGGGTGTTGCTGACAATCGCTTGAATAGCTGACTGTAATTCTCATATCCTGGACGATATTGTCCTGTTTGACCACCGTCAGATAAAATGGTTTCTAAATTGTCTAATATGATTAAACAACGATGGTTTATTAAACATTCCATTAACTTGGTTAATTTGCCATCAAAGCTATCAGGTATGACGATTTCTTCTCGAAATACCCATAGTAAAAACTGCAATATACTATTTAAAATTTCTTCTGCTGGTGGTGCATTTTGCAGACTTCGCCACACTACTACTTCAAATTCTGCTTGAATTTTTAAACCTACTTTGGCGGCTAAGGTGCTTTTACCAATACCACCAATTCCCAAAATTGATATTAAACGACTTTTTTCTTCTAATATCCATTCTCGTATTTTGACTAATTCCTGAGAACGTCCAAAAAATATGGATACATCTGGTGCTTCTCCCCAATCATATTGAGGGTTTGTGTGTCTGATTTCTAATTCATCAGGGGGTTGAGGTCTAGTATAGTCATCTTGACATAGTTCTAATTTAAAGGCGGCAAAGGCAGATTGTAAAGAACTTTTATCTACCGGTTCTAAACGTCCAATAATTCTAGATATGGTGTGTAATGCTAATTGTGTGCGATCGCTCAGTTCTTCTAATGAAAAGCTATCTCCAGCATTTTCGTCAAACTCGGCTTGAGTTTTTGCAGCTTGGAATTTATCCCAACCTTTGAGGGTAAGAATTACACCTCTTCTGCGTTTGTTTGCTTGCTGTTTCATCAGATTTACTTTCAACGGAGTAGATGCCTCATAATTACAGCCGTTTTCATGTATTTAGACCACACTCTAGATTAATTTCTTTCTTCCTTTGGTCTTTTGTACCTTTACGCAAAACCTGAATCAAGATGTGGTTCATTTACCTAAAAATAGCTGTAAACGATACTGAAGCATTTTAACGATTTATTCAAAATTTTGCTATTTGCCCTCAAATAACAATACCTTAGTAAATTTACGAGGGTAAGATGATGATGCTTTAACCATTCGCTGTCTGGGTAGACCGAGTGAGTGGCACAAGCAGTTGTCAAAAATGCCTTAGAACCAAGTTGGGAAGCCCGCTTTGAATCAAATTCCTATTTGATACAAAAAATCCCCTTCTACACCAGGGGACTGTGATTACCAATTTTTTCGCAAATATAGTTCAATCGTACTATATAAAAATAATATTGACAATGGGTGTGACTACTAATGGAGGTTTTCAATATTCTTGGTTTCCCCTTCAACACTGGCAGTTAACAGGCGAACTGACAAGTCAGCACTTGCGCTATCGCTTACCGTAGGCGATGATCGCCCAAGAACAGCCATCAAAACTTTCCTCTAAGAAAATCCCGACATATCAAACAGTGACAACTGACCAGGAGAAACGTTACCCTTACCTCCTCTATGGTATCCTAGATGACATCCAGAACAGAGGCAAATTAGGTTCTCAACCCTGTTATCGGCAGGATTCATATTGTGGTGATGAACTTGTAGGTTATAGGCACGGGGTTTAATATTTTCAGGTGGTTTCTCTCCAGGACGTAAGCAAACACGCCCGCATTTTTGACAACGCCAATCAGCTTTTTCTTTGATATCTCTAGCTAATTTTTTCCAGTGTTTTGGGTATCCCATGATAGTTGAACCTGGACAATTATGCACTTAAAGATTTTAACAGGTAGTTTTTATACTACCATCAACTATGGCACTGTCTTCCACTAAGAGCCGGTAAATTATCGCAATATAATTGCATCCTCATATCATTCAGGATTTGACAACAAAGTTGAAGCAACAGAAATATGATATTGTCGTTTTGTTTCTGTAACTTGAACATCCATAATAAAATATTTAATATCAGAGAAATACTTATATTTTCTGGCAATTAGTTCGTCAATCAATTTTTTAACTTCCTGTTGAGTTTCTGTATCTTGCTTTGATAACTCTTTCTCCAAAAAAGTATCAATTTCAGATGTAGGCATGACCGCCGCATTCCAAGCGATAGCAGCTAAACCGAATAATGATTTACGTTGCTTTAAGGTGTATACAGGATCTATATAGGGAGAAACGAACTCTTGCAGAATTTTTGACATTTTTGGAGCGTCTTTTGGTTCTACTATCATATTTTCAGCTAATTCTCCAAATCCCGCCTCCTGTATATTTTCTTTAATTTTATTGAGACGTTGCTGTTTTTTAGAAGAAAATTGTTCTTCTTGCATTAAATCCTTGAAATCCCTAGACTTTCTTGCCATAGTTACACCCTTTTTGTATTTCTAAAATTTTTATTCAAATAAGATAAAGGTTTCAATTTCCGTATGAACAATCAATTATCACTCAAATTAATGACTTCATTACCAAGTAATTTAGGTACACCAGCCAATAATTCTAACTTTTGTAAGTTTACAGTAAACCAAGGCTGACCTAAACCTAAAGAAGCAAAAGGACTGTGTTGGGGAATTTCTAAATTAGATTTTAATAAGCTAATTTGAGACTTAAAATTATTTTGAAAATATAGCAACTCAGAACCTAAACCGCCGAAAGCATTACCTCTAAATTCTTGTTGCCACCATGTAGATAAGCTCAACCAGTCTTTTTTATAAGACAATTGGTATAACTCCCGTTGATTTTGTTTAACACTAAGCTTACCATGATTATCCCAACTAAATTCAGCCATTTCTTTGGGTAATCCCCAAATTTCCCTACCTCCAGCCACAGAATCTTCATTATCTACATAAATATGGGAAATCCAAGCACCAATATATCCTTGATAGCGTACAAAAGCCGGAACTACAATCAATTCATTATATTCCAACAAAGAACCAGCTTCATAGGAAGATACATAAGTTCCCGCCAGAGTTTTACCGGGTAAAAGGGAAACAATCTCTAATTCGGAGGGAACAAAAGGAATAGCTTGCTTGATATCAACTAAGTGCAAGGTTTGAATCGCATAGCCTTCAAGTTTCCAAGGAGCAGTTGGATATGTCATCTTTCTGGAAAATGCTTACGTCTTTTATTTTAATCTCTGATGCCACTTCATCTCTATTTCTCAGGTATCATATCATGATATGTTAAATACTTATTATCATTAAGAAACTGCATGAAGGCAAGATGCAGAGGGAAAAAGAATTTTTGGATTTCTGCACAAACAATTTATATCGCAAGTGCTGAAGGGGGACATAATATCACTCCCAAAATTAATTGCTTCAAAAAGGCTTACCTCTGACCGAAAAAATTTTAGATTTTAGATTTTGGATTTTAGATTAAAATCAAAGTCTAAAAATCTAAAAACAAGGTTTTTAGCCTCTCCATAAATGGGGAAAAAATACAAATGTTCTTCGCATTCAAGGGGAGCATCCCAATTTTTCAAAATCACAACACTGACCCAAAAAACCTTTACACTTTCTTATCCTTCGCGTTCTTTGTGTCCTTAGTGGTTCGTTTCTCTCAAGCCTTGGGTAATCGGATAAAAATCAACTTACACATTTGGGATGCTCCCCTTAAATATTTGATACTAAAAGGAGTGTAGTTTTGAATTAACCAAACAGCTAACGCTGCATTGAGTGGATCAATGAATGGAATTAACGAAGCAACTATGCTACAAACACTTCCTAATTTCCTAACCACAAATTCTTTTCCATTTCAATTTACTCAACAGCAGCAAAAAGCCTTAGATAAAATGTGGACTTTTGTACAACCAACTGTTACTGCTGCTTTATTTCTGTTAGTAGGATTTGCCGGAACAGGAAAATCAACAATAGTTTTTCAACTTGTAAAAGTGCTGGTAGCTACAGGTAAAAAAGTTGTGTTAACTGCACCCACAAATAAAGCAGTAGGTGTACTACGACGGATGGCGGCAGAAAATGGAGTAACTAACGTAGAATTCTTTACAATTCACCAATTACTAGGATTAGGAATGGTGACTAGAGGTAAAGAGAAAATACTTGAACAGACTGGACCATCCTACATCAATTTATTTGATGTTGTCTTTATTGATGAATGTTCCATGATTGGCAAACAACTGTGGCACTGGATTGAAAATGTTGCTAATCAATCATCACCCTGGACACAAATCAAAATTATTCTCATGGGTGATCCTGCACAATTAAATCCAGTTAATGAAAGAAAATCTCTCAGTTTTCAAGTAGCAAATAAAGCAGTATTAACTCAAGTTGTCCGCCAAGGAATTGATAGTCCTTTATTAGAGTTTGTTACTGCTGCTCGCTATGCAGTTACTCAAAGTAAACAACCATTTAATCCCTTTGCTAAATATTTACCTGATAAAAGTAATGGTTCGCTCATGGTAAAACGTCAAACTTTGCTGCGGTATGCGTGCAAAAAGATGTCTAAAGAGTTTGTGCATAATCCAGATTGTTTCCGTATTTTATCATGGACGAATGCCCAAGTTGACTTTTATAATCAACAAATTCGTACATATTTGTATGGGAAGAATGCCAACAGATTTATTTCTGGAGAAAGATTGATTACTAGAGATCCGGTGATAGCGCCTGATGGTAAAACTGCCATTCTTTCTACATCTACAGAATTTAATGTTGTAGATGTGTTGGCAGAACGTTATAACAATTATGATGCTTGGAGATTGAAAGTAGAAACAGATGAAGGAATTGTACGTCAAATCTACGTTTTACATGAAGATGAAGAGAAACGATTTAAACAAGAAACGCAACGTTTCTTGAGAAGTGCCAAACGCAATCCTTTTCTGTGGAAGCAATACTATAAACATTTAGAGCAGTTTGCTAATATCAGAAATTGCTTTGCATTAACTGTTCATAATAGTCAAGGTAGCACTTTCTTAGAAGCAGGTATTGATGGACAAGATTTAAGTAAGCGATTGAATCCAGAACGGGGAGATGATAATAAATCAATTCTAGCTAAAATTAAGGAGTTTAATCGCTTGTATTATGTTGCTAGTTCACGAGCTAGACAGCGTATTTTGGTAATTCGGTAATCTATAAACGGCTAAGAATCATCAACTAAAATATAGCATTGTACCTCACGCTTCTTGGGAACGGCTATAACCACATTTTGTAATGGGAGAGGAGCGCAATAAAGGTATTGCTTCTCTCCATTAAGTTACAGTTAAATGATGTCCCAATTTTGAAAAAATAAACGAAGCAACACTAAAAAATCTCTTAACTTTGTGTACTTTGCGTCCTTTGCGGTTCAATCATATCAAGACCTTGGAGCATTTTAAGTAACTAGATAAAAATAAATTTACACATTAGGAATGCTCCCAACTTTGTTGGTGTAATTCCTGATTATCTATGGATTTTCAACATTTGATTTCCACCTTTTTGAAATTCATAACCAACGGGTTGTATTTCGATGTTTAACTGTTGACTAGAAAAGAGATTAAACACTGCATCAAGATAAGGTGATGGTTCACAATCAAGTTTCAACAAGGGAAAAATTCTCACTTCTTTTGCGATTCTCAAGAGTTCATAAATAGATGCAATGTGAAAATCTAGAGATAGTTGTTCGGAATAAAGAAAGAGTAAATGAGAACAAACGCATAATTCAAATTGATTATCACCAAATTCTAATTTGGGTAAAGATTGTGATAAATAACGTCCTGCTTTTCTCCCAGTTTCATAGTCCAATAAAAATTTCTCCATTGCTGCAAGACGAGCGTCACCAAGTTGTTGTGCATTATGAAAATTATTCCAAACATAGCGGGCTGCATTTTGTTTTACCTGGGATATAATTGGTTCATAAGTTTCTTGAACTCGTTGTCTAATTTGGTCTTCAGAAAACTCATAAATGGGGTCAATAGAAATAACTGAATATCCCAGTTCTGTCATTTCAGCGTTGAAGCTGGCTGGACCATCACCACAACCCAGAATTTTCTTGTTTAGGTCTGTGTCCGATAAATTAAACATTAGCTTATACTCTTGTAATGTTCTACCCCAAGGTACAACTTCTTTTAATTTCATAATTTTTCAGATTTAGTTTTGTTTAGGATTTTACGCTAGTCTACTATAATAATTTTACCCTACCCGTGAGAAAAACCTGAGATAACAATCATTATTTTATAAATATTTGAATTTGGTTAAAATTTAACTGAATATTTAGGATTACTATAATTAGAATGTTGATTATATTTATAGATTAAATGATTGCTTGAAAAATTGATTTATAGATTCACAAATTTTGTTTCTGCTACCGCAGTCTTCTAGTAATGATGCAATCAGAGATAAAGGATCATGACTCAAACAGCGCAAAAACAAAAGGTAAAGACTGCAAAGCAGACAAAACAAACAAGTGCTGCTACTACTGAAACAGAAAAGGCAAAACAAACAAATACTGTGACTCCTCAAATAGAAAAGACAAAAACTAAAAATGCTGCTACTACTGAAATAGAAGATGGAGTATCAACAAATATCACAGAAATACCTGTGCGTAAAAAGAAAAAAACTACCTCTCTTAATTCTGACACTTCAGATAAAACAACTCAAAAGCAAAGGAATAATATCTCTTCTGACACTTTAGATGAAATAACTCAAAAGCAGAGTAGTAATATTGGCTCTGATAATTTAGAGGAAACAATTACAAAGAGAAGGAATAATATCAATTCTGATACTTCAGGTAAAACAACTCAAAAGCAGAATAATAATATCAATTTTGATACTTCAGAGGAAACAATTGCACAGCAAAAGAGTAATATCAATTCTAATGCTTCAGGTGAAATAATTCAAAAGCAGAAGACCAAGAAAAAATCTCCCAAAGAGGAATCAAATCCTCAACCAATCATAGAATCAGGAATGGAAGTGATTTGTGAACAAACTAAGTTTTACAATGCGCTGTTTTTAGTCCATTGCGCTACACCAGCTAAACCTAGTCATCCTATTCTTGCTAATGTCCTAATTATTGCAGATGTTGAAACACAACAAATACATCTCACTGTCACAGATTTAGCATTAACAATTCAAGCGAGTTTTGCAGCGCAGGTGTTATTAAAGGGGGAAATTACTGTACCAGTGCAAATGTTATTTGAAATAGTCAAACATTGTCCTCATGGGAATATTTCTCTAAATAGTCAAACTCAAATAACACAGCTGACAGAAGAGGAGCAGTCAACAAAGATATATTCTCTTGGTATATCTGATACCGATGGTAAATATGAAATTAAAGGTATCGCTGCTGAAGAGTTTCCACCTACTAATATCATTGATACAACTCCTGTTTCTCTGCCAACAATAGTTTTCAAAGATGGTTTAAAAAGTGTACTTTATGCAGTTAGCACTGATGAAAATAAATATATTGTCACTGGAGTTCATGTCCAACTTACACAGGAGAAATTAAAGTTGATAGGTACTGATGGACATCGAGTTGCTATTACTGAAGTTTCAACTCAAGGAATTGGTAGAAAACCACGTCAACAAGTTACATCTGACGAGATGATTAAATTTACTCTGCCTGGTCGTGTGGTAAGAGAAATAGCACGAAATTTAGGTGATGATGTAGAATCAATAAATATGCTGTATGATGCCCAAAGTAATCGTTTGGGTTTGGCTTGGCAAGATGTCATTCTTAGCTGTCAATTTCTGGAAGGAATTTATCCTGATTGTGAACAATTGTTAGCTCAATTTAGTTTTGAAAAAGAGGTAATTTTAGAAAAAGCACCGTTGGTTAAAGCACTGGAACGGTTAGCTGTATTAACGGATAAGAAAGCACAAGGAATTTATTTGCAGTTTGATGGCAGTTTGCAGCAATTACGGTTATCTATTGAACGGGAATTTGGTAAAGGGGATTTGGTGATTGTTGCTAATTTACCATCAGAAATGATGTTGAATATTCAGTTTAATCTCAAGTATTTGATAGAAGCTGCTAAAGCTATTCCTAGTACGAGTATCAAAATGCACTTACAGCAATCAGATCATCCGGCTATGTTAGTTCCTCATGGAGATAGACCAAATCCAGAGGTGGAAATGTCTATGCGTCATTTCTTGCTACCATTGTATACTCCGAATAATTAAGGCTAACAGCTGAATGCTTACAATTCTACGCCTAAGACTCGTAAAATTTCTTTAACGGGCGCTTTCTGTTGTTCTAACTGCTCAACTCGATGTATTAACCGCTTAGGGATGTACTTAGAAGATTTTACTAAGCGATCGCCCTGAGTCCAAAACTCAAAATGATAATAAGCCTGTGGGTAATCTTTGCCATTTTTGCTGATCGTGCGCCAGTGGATGTTACCGCTACCTTCTCCTTTATGCCGTCGCATTTTACTAGGGCTGTTATTACTAGGGGAGAAGTCAGAATTACTAGGGCTTGATGGGATATCCCCTAGTAAATTGCTAGGGCTTTGATTACTAGGGGTGACAGAAATGCCTAAAAGAAGTAGAATTTCTTGGACTGGACGTTTAGCAGCCTCAGCTTCTTGAATATCCCCCAGTAATTTTTTAGGTATGTATCTGGTCTTTTTCTGACCGTTTTCTTTCCAATGATAATAAGCCTGTTGGTAATCTTTACCATTTTTGGTGATTGTGCGCCAATAAATAAACCCATTGCCATCGCCCTTTCGTCGTCGCTTTTTACTAGGGCTGTTACTAGGGGATATCTGTGACTGTTCCCTATTTTTACTAGGGTTATTTTTCATATACCCTAGTAAAACGCCATAACCAGTGCATATTCAGGGGTTTGGCGATTCCCCCTGGCACTCTTTCAAAGGTGATCACATTGGTGAACAGCGATCGCTCTGGTTGATGAGCAATGACACAGGTGATAAAATTAACAGGTAAAAAGCTAATCATCCTCCTTAACTTTCTGCACTTCATCAAACAAATCCTCAATAGTGCAATCTAATGTTTTGCAAAGTTTGGCCAGTTTCACGAAGGTTTCTATCCCTCCTCGCTCTCGCTCCCAGTTACGCACAGTAGAAGGATCAACACCCACTAAATCAGCTAATTGGCGTTGAGTTAGTTTTTTTTGTTTTCGCAGTTGCGCGACTTTTGAGATGTAAATTTTTTGCATGAATTAATTGATATTATTAGTATATCAGGAAATTATTAACGCTAAATAGTTAGCACCACAAAGCAGGAGACAAGAAGCAGCCATAAACACCTTACTATCATGTTAGGAGCAAGAAGGACTGTATATTAAGGCTATAGGGGATAAAGAAAGTTGAAAAGAGAAAAGTAGATTAAATTGTCAAATTCTTTGTTAAACTTCTTCATCAGTACAGTTGACTAAGTTTAATTAGGTTTAAATAATACAACATATTTGAGGTGAATGAGGAACAAATTTTATTAACAAAGATTTATGAAAAAAGATTTTATACTTGTTTTATGTTAAAGGTTCTCTGTTCCTGATTGTCTCAATTTTGTACGAACTATTTTTAGTTTTTACTATTTTGTCCGCTCAAATATCAGATAAGATTCGATTTTGTGTTGATTTCTAACAAAAAGATGTTAAATTATATTAGTTGATATAACAACTTTATCAACTTTTTTCTGTATCTCATTAATCGCAAATAATCTATAAATTTCAACTAAAATTCTATCCCCTTAACAGGGGCAAGGGCGACGAATTAAGATGAATAAATCCTATGTCTACAGTCGCCCTACATCAAAAATATCGTCCCCAAACTTTAGCCGAATTGGTGGGACAACCTTACATCAAAACTGCTTTAACTAATGCTGTCAAACACTCACAAATTGCCCCAGCTTATTTGTTCACAGGTTCTAGAGGTACTGGTAAAACTTCCACTGCACGCATATTTGCCAAATCTCTCAATTGTCTTAATAGCAAAAAACCAACTGATAAACCTTGTGGAATTTGTCAATCTTGCCGTTCAATTGAAAGTAGCAATAGTCTAGATGTGAGTGAAATTGATGCTGCTTCTAATAATGGTGTAGATGATGCCCGTGCTTTAATTGAACGCTGTACTTTAGCGCCAGTAGCAGGACGTTATCGAATTTTTATTCTTGATGAGTCGCATCAACTCACAACCCAGTCCCAAAATGCTTTACTCAAATGTATTGAAGAACCACCACCTCATGTGGTTTTCATTCTTTGCACCACAGAACAGCACAAGGTTTTACCTACTATTATCAGCCGTTGTCAGGTGTTTAATTTCCGCACTTTATCCATTAAAACTATTGTGCAGCATCTCCGTATTATAGCAGATGCGGAATCTATTTCTGTTGATGATGAGGGATTAAATGCGATCGCTCGACTCAGTGATGGTGGTTTACGGGATGCGCTGCAATTACTCGGTCAAGCCAGTCTTTTGCATACAGATATCACTGCCCATCATATCATGGAAATTGCTGGTGGTGTCACAGAAGCAGAGTTAATCGCTATTTTACAGGCTATCTCTACCAACAACACTTTTAACTTGCTGCAAGTTGCAAGAGAATTGGTAGACTCTGGGAAAACGCCGAAGTTGATTATCTCAAATTTACTGCAAACATACCGTGATTTGTTAATTATCAAGTCTGCACCAAAGGAACAAACTTTGCTGACTGGTTGTGTCAGTTATAACCAACTCAAAGCTTTTGCCAAACACTGGAATTTTGAGACTCTGAATTTGTCTTTAGCAGAGTTACAAAAAGCGGAAAATTATCTGCGGTATACGGTAAATGCGGGTGTGTGGCTGGAGGTTTGTTTACTCAATTTACTGCCTGGTTTATTGTCTGTGGGAACAACGAAAACCAATGTTAAACCAGGGCATGATAACAGATTGTTACCTACATTCGGCACGTACACCGTTAATAAGGTGAATGATAAATCTGGAGATGGGGGTGAGGATAGTTTGTTACCAGCAGTTGTAACCAATACTACTAATACTGCCGACTTACTTAATACCGCTAATACTGCTAATACTGCTAACCTAGCGCAAATTTGGCAGCAGGTGATGGATAAGGCTAAACCGAATCATCAAAAGCTGTTAGCTCATGGTCATCTGGTGAAATTGCAAGGGTCTAAGGCAATTTTAGAGGTGACACCAGCTTACCAGAAAAAGTTTGAGAGTGGTAAAGAGGCGATCGCTAAAATGCTGCAACGAGCTACCCAAAGTCCCAAACCTTTAACTGTGTTAATTAAAACTGCCAATCACAGTCATAATGGAAGGGTAAGAGGATGATTGTTTTGCTCACTGGTGATGACCAACACGCGATTCAGTCACAGCTAAACCAGTACAAAGCAGAGATTGATGCTCAATGGCTGACTTTATGTTATCACCGATTTTCAGATAATCAGCTTGATAAGGCTTTGAGTGTGGCTCGTACTCGTTCCCTGACTGATGGTAAAAAACTGGTAATAGTGGAAAATTGCCACCTCAAGCAGTGGGGTGATACTGAGTTAGAAACTTTGCAACAGTTGGTGCAAGTGCCTGATTCGACTATTTTGGTGTTTGTGGCTAATAGTGTGGATAAGCGGCTGAAGGTCTACAAACATCTGGTCAAATATGGGAAGTTGTTGGAGTTTGCGTTGATACCACCTTGGCGGTATGATTTGATTGAACAGGCGATAGTTTCGCTGGCTGCAAGACTCTACACGAACACTACAGATAATGCTGTTACAGCCAAGAAAATTAAACTGCTGTTGTCAGAGGAGGCGGTAACATATTTAGCACAAGCTATTGGTAATGATATGACTCGTGCTGCTTCTGAGTTACGCAAACTGTCTATCTATGCTCAGGGTAGAAAGTTAGAGCTTGCAGAGGTACAGGAGTTAGTTCCATGTCAAACTCAGAATAGCCTACAATTGGCTGCGGCTATGCGTGAAGGGAAAAGCCATCAAGTTTTGCAATTGTTGGATGATTTACTGTCTCGTTCTCAACCTTTAATGGTGATTGTCAGCACTATTTTAACGCAGTTTAGAACTTGGTTATGGGTGAAGTCTGCGATGGTTTCTGGGGTGAAGAAGGATGGTGAATTAGCTCAAGTTTGTAATATCAGTAATCCTCGTCGGGTTTACTATTTGCGTCAGGAGGTAGCGAATACAAATATTAATGCTTTGGCTAGGGCGGTAACGATGATTTTGGATTTGGAGATGTCTATTAAGAGGGGTGCTGATGGTAGGGATTTGTTGGTGGTGATTCTTGGTGTTTGTAGGTTGTTTCAGGTGGTTTAATTAGGAGGAAGTTGAGGGATCATTTTGGATTTTGGATTGGATGTTTGATGTCTGTCTAAAATCCAATTTCATTGATAATATTAGTAGCAAGCTAGAATTTTATAGGTTATGTTTCTCTTTTAAATATTCCCATTTAGCTTGATCTGGATCAAAGTCTGGTGGTACAGGTGGAGAATTTTCAAAGAAACTCTGAAATGCTTTTATCTTAGATTTTCTCTTTGGTGTTTCTGGTGCTGGTTCACTTGCTGGGGTTGTGGTATTATCAAGCGTTTCAGTAGCTTGCCAAAGTACAATTTCTACATCTCCGGGTGGTAATTTCAGGGGATCGGTAATTACTAAGTTACCAGATGAATCAATTTTTCCTTTGAGTTTGTATGCTTGCATAGTATTTTTCATTAGATTCTATTTTTATATTATCTCGGATTCGCTAAATTGCATCGTGTATTTATCCAGTGCAATCTTCATTTATCACTACGTGAGTTATTAAGTTGATGTTAAATTATACCCTGTCCATGTTACAACTATAACAATGATCTAAAATAATACTGTTAGCAATTTAGTCACAATTGCTGATTATGATAGAGGTGTGCTTATGGATAGCAGTTCACAGATTGATACTGTTAAAAAGTTTGCAGAGGTTATTGGTGATAATGATGACCTCTGGGAAATACTTTTGGGAAGAGAAGTTATCCACATTGTTAGAGGAAAAGGAAGAGTTTCATTTTTATTAAAAGATGATAGCTCACTAAACAGTACGATTCTAGAGATTGGGGTAAGCTACCCTGCTTGGAGTCAGTCTGCCTATAATTATGTTGGTAATTATACTTGTAGGTATGAAAAAAATAGATTTATTAGAGAATTTAATGCTTTAGAACCACCTCTTTCTTTGGAATTACCCCTTTCTTTGGAAAAAAGACTTGCATTAATAGAGCAAATGGAACAAGAAAATAAAAAAAGGTGTGAAGCCGAGAAATTGGAAGCACAAAAACGAGAAGCAGAAAGACGCGAGGCTCAAAGATTAGAAACTGAAAGAAGAAATGCTCAAAAACTGGAAGCACAAAAACGAGAAGCAGAAAGACGCGAGGCTCAAAGATTAGAAATTGAAAGAAGAAATGCTCAAAGACTGGAAGCACAAAAACGAGAAGCAGAAAGGCGCGAAGCTCAAAGATTAGAAATTGAAAGAAGAAAAGCTCAAAAACTATCTTTACTACAAAATATAAAAAATGAACTTGAAAACAACTTTCTTAATGCTGATAAATTTTATCAAGTAAATTGTACAGAATATATATTATTTAAAGAATACCAATCGGAAAAATTAAAGTACATCCAAAATTGGGTAAATACTAATTTAAACTCCTCTCCTGACCTTGAACAAGCAGCGGCAATTGGCACTCTTGAAAATCATATACAAGTAATAGCTAGAGCAGGAAGTGGTAAAACCTCAACTTTAGTCAACCGAGCAATATTTTTACAGAAACATTGTGGTATTGCACCAGGAGAAATGTTGCTTTTAGCCTTCAATCGCAAAGCAGCGGCCGAAATGCGAAAACGTCTAACTTTACAACTACAAAATTCTATTCCTCATGTAATGACTTTCCATGCCTTAGCTTATGCCTTAGTTCATCCCGAAAATATTCTTTTTGATGAACCAGATGGAGAACAGAACCAAAGCCGCGCTTTACAGCTTGTAATTGATGATTACTTACGCCATCCAGGATTTTATGCAAAAATACGCGATTTGATGATGGCAGCATTTCGTGAAGACTGGGAGCGAATAATCTCAGGTGGCTATGATAAAAGTCCAGAAGAAATGCTTCGTTATCGTCGCTCATTGCCAAGAGAAGGAATTGATGGTAATTACTATAAATCTTTTGGTGAAAAACTAATCGCTGATTTTTTATTTGAACATAATATTAAATACAAATATGAGCGTAACTTTTGGTGGAATGGCATAAATTACCGTCCTGATTTTACAATATTGACTGGAGAAAAACAGGGAATAGTTATTGAATATTTTGGACTTGAAGGAGATCCAGATTATGATGATATGTCTCATGAAAAGCGAGAGTATTGGGCAAATCGTCCTAATTGGCAGTTAATAGCACTGTCACCAAGACCTCTTAAAGAGCAAGGAGCAGAAGTTTTTTGTGCATTACTCAAGCATAAGTTAGAAAGATTAGGTATTCAATGTAACCGACTGAGTGAAGAAACAATTTGGTCAAGGATAAAAGATAGATCAACAGATAGATTTACGACAGTAATGAAAGGATTTATTCAACGTTGTCGTAAACTTTCTTTAACTTTAGAAGAGTTAGAAAAAATTATTTATAAACATGAATGTGTGAGTAAGATTGAAGAACAATTTTTATATTTAGCACAGAAATTTTATAAATCCTATTTAAGATGTCTTGAAGATAGAGGTGAAGAAGATTTTGATGGACTAATGCAGAAAGCGGTGGAAGTAGTTGCATCAGGACAAACTATATTTCACCGTAGATTAGGAACTGGTGATTTAAAAAGTCTCAGATACATCATGATTGATGAATATCAAGACTTTTCAGAACTATTCTATAATTTAATAGCAGCAATCAGAAAGCAAAATCCTCAAGCCCTCTTTTTCTGTGTTGGTGATGACTGGCAAGCAATTAATGGTTTTGCTGGTTCTGACCTCAGATTTTATCAGGATTTTCACCAATTATTCCAGCCATCACATAAATTAAATATAGCTACAAATTACCGTTCAGTTACTTCTATTGTTGATATTGGTAATAAGTTAATGCAAGGTTTGGGTACTCCTGCTCGCGCTGATAAAAAGATTCCTGGAATAGTTAATATTGCTGATATGTCTAGCTTTGAACCAACTCCCACAGAGCAAGAAAATTATCCTGGAGACAATATAACACCTGCTATCTTACGTCTAATTAACAAGACTATTCAAGAAGGTAAAAAAGTAGTATTACTCAGTCGAAAAAATAGTTTACCTTGGTATGTGAATTATCAAAATAAAAGGAGTAAATATAAAAATGGTACACTTGATAGTTTTTTAGAATTAGTGCGTTCATACCTTCCTGAAGAATCAAGAAAATTAGTAACTATATCAACTGCACATAAATATAAAGGTCTGCAAGAGGATGTAGTTATAATACTTGATGCTATTCCTCGTTGTTATCCATTGATACATCCTGATTTAATGTTTACCCGTGTGTTTGGTGATAGCATTGAGCGTGTAGTAGATGAAGAACGCCGTTTATTTTATGTGGCTTTAACTCGTGCAGTTGAAACTTTATTTATTGTCACAGAAAGTAAAAATTCATCACCTTTCATTGAAGAATTAAACAGGAAAACGAAAATTTCTGTATTAAATTGGTCAGATTATCAAACTTTTATTGGTGTGGGGACTGTACGGTATATTACTATTAAAGTTGGTAATCAGGATGGTAAAGGTAGCAACGGTACTATTGCAATTAAAGACTTGCTCAAAGCCGAAGGCTATATTTGGAAACCAGAGGTTTCACCTGCTTGGTATCGCACCTATCCAGCAGAAGGTTTTTCAGTTCAAAAATATTTTAATAACGCCAATTGGATTTCTCAAGCTGTAGGAATTGAAGTGAGGTTTTGTGACGATGAGGAAAATAAATCAGAAGTTTATCATATAAATCAAGGTCAATACTACTTGGTTAATGAAAATGAGGAGTAAAAGCAATTAATCTACTAAAAAAAATCCCCTCAATCGCGTTGTGGCAATCAAGGGGTATTTCCTTCTAGTTTTACGCAGTTAGACTGGTTTATTTAACAGCGATTATTTACAACTACCCTTTGTAATTTGTAATTCAAAAGGCGGAAGTTTAACGTTGATATGATCACCACATTGAGATATTGCTAATATCCCCATAAGTGCCAATGGCATTAATAAGACGCTGTAGTTTAGAATTGTTTTTGGTATAAGTTTCATATTTTTCATAGAGATCATCCTCTTTTGCTGTACTAATTAATAGAGTTCCTAAGCACTTATCCTTCTTTTGTCACTCTGGGAAAATGTAATATCTGTAAGAGCTACGACGCATTTGTTTTTACTTTTTGTTGAGAAATGCTAGTTCTTATTGCAAAATAAGACTCAAACTTTTATTCAATCTAAGTCTCCTAATTCAGTTTTGATTACTGTTTCTCACAATTGACATAAGATAATATAGAAAAAATTCCCCCAATCACTCAGGAGGTAATCAGGGGAATGTATTGCGTTTATGGATTTTAATAATGGATATAGTTTTAAAATTTATTCATCAAGAGTAAATAGGATTTCATCCCATGAACTATGGCTATCAGAAGGAGATAGCGGCTTATTAAAGAAAGTCTCATCAAGAATCTTCAGACATGACATATCATCAAGATTCATACGCCTCCAATTGGGAAGCTTTATTGAATTACTTTCTCCCCTGATTTGATACACTAACACCTGTACAAATTCATTTTTTAATCCTATAATGTGAGGTTCTGCAATACGATGTAATTCGTGGTAATAAAAATCAATCAAGCGTTTTTGATTCATTGCTTGCTTTATAAGTTCTATTGTAGATGCTGACATTGACGGTTGTGAAATAGGCTTGCTCTTTTTGCTGTTTATCCCATTTATACCTCTAGGCTTAGAAAAACCAAAAGTATCACCACTACGGTTAGGAACACCAAAAGTATGACCACTGGATTTTTTTCTATTCATAAATATTCATTAGCAAAGTGTTTTTCGACTAATTATAATTATAGTCTAAGTATTTTAAATAATTCCATACTTTAAATCTAGTTAATAAGCTGATTTTTTGTGTTAAATAAGTTTTTTAGTGAGATGCTAACCTTTTCAGAGGTCATGCAAGTTAGTATATACAGTAATTATATTTAACATCTTCCCCCACTGGGGGATTTATGAGGGCAAAGTTCAAAAAACCCCACCATGAACACCCCCAACTACAGCTTATTACTACAAAGCCTGTGGACACCACCTACCACACCCATTCCCGAAAATTCCCCCTCAAATCACCATCCTCCAGAACCAACAGAAATCACCGAATTTCTAGCAGAAGAAATACTCTATCAACAAACAATTCCCGCCACCGAACCCAACCTCAAAACCATCCCCAAAGACCTACCAAAACAACTAATCAAAGCACTACAATCACTAGGAATCACTCAACTTTACTCCCATCAAATCAAAGCCTTACAAGCAATCAGAACAGGTAAAAGTTTCATCCTCACCTCCCCTACAGCCAGTGGTAAAACCCTCAGCACATACCCCGGCATTATCGAAGGTTGCATCAATCAAGAACACCGAGCCTTAGCATTTTATGGACTACGAGCTTTAGCACTAGACCAATTCCATAAAATCTCACAATTACTTTCTACTATACCCCAAAAATATCGCCCAGTCTTAGCAATGATGACAGGAGATATTAAATCAGCAGAACGAGAACAAATACTTGCCAGTGAACCCCATATATTAGGAGTCACTCCCGAATTAATTCACTTCCAACTCAAACAACTTTGGAAATCACCAAATTGGGCAAACTTTTATCAACGATTACGCTACATATTAATTGATGAAGCACACACCCTTTCCGGTAGCTATGGCGCAAATATGGCTTGGTTAATTCGCCGCATTAAACTAGCAGTAGATAAATACGGTGGTGACTCCCAAAAACTGCAATTTATCTTCCTCAGTGCTACTTGTGGTAATCCTAAACAATTAGCTTTAAAAGTCTCCGGTTTAAAACCAACTAAACTCAACCCCAAACCCTTAATTTGGATTCGTAAAAGTGGAGCATCTGCACCACCCAGACAAGTAATTGTCACGCAACCAAGTTACAATTTAACTGCTGATACTGCCCGGATAATTCAATTTTTACTCAATCAAAATAAATCAGGAATCGCTTTTTGTAACTCCCGGCGCAGTGTGCGAGAATTAACAGAACTGTTAAAATCAAACCAAGTTACCGCATTTTACAGTGGCATTACGTCCGAGCGTCGAGCCGAAGTAATTAATCAACTTCAATCTGGTATAATCAAGTGGATAATTGCCACAGAAGCCTTAGAAGCAGGAATTGATTTACCAGAATTAGAATGTTGTGTATTGCGTGGTTGGCCAGGTTCTAAAATGGCGTATCAGCAACGCAGTGGTAGAGCAGGACGTTCTCAACCAGGACTCACAGTGCTGCTTCCCAATGCTTTAAATCCCATAGACTGTTATGTGGCAGAACATCCAGAAATGCTAGTATCTGGAGAAGCTGAAGAAGTATTTTTTAATGATGAATATCCCATCTTTGCAGCCAAACATTTGATGTGTGCAGCCGCAGAAACAGGCATTCCCACTAACAAAATTAAACACTATTTTGGTGCAGCCGCTTTTGATGTTGCCAAACTGTTGTTAGCCCAAGGACATTTACACAAAGGTAAAAATGGTTTGTGGGCTAAAGGTTATCCCCATAAAGATGTTAATTTTCGGGGTGGTTTATCGCAAACAACTATCAAATTAGTAGATGCAATTTCTGGGGAAGAATTAGAGGAAATATCTGAAGATATCGCTCATCGAGAAGTGCATCCCCAAGCTATTTATAAACGACAAAATGCGAAGGGACAAATGTTGACTTATCAATGTATTTCTTTAGACCTTAACAGTAAACGAGCGATTTTAAAACAAATAGCAGATAGTTCAATTTTTACGGTTGCAACTACGGTATCACAAACCAGTAGTTTAACTGTGTTGACTGACCCAGTAAATTTACCATTGCTGTTTTCTTCAGATGGTATAGAAGAAAAGAAACAGGAGGAACAGGAACAGAAAATAAAGGGGAAAATTTCGCACTCTGCACCTTTAGCTGAAGTTGAAGAATGTCAAGTAGAAGTTACGCACGAGTTACGGAATAAACTAACCGCAGAGACGCAGAGAACGCAGAGACATGAGGGTTTGAAAGAGGGTTTCAGAGAGACTTTGCAGAAGTCATGTCAGGAATATTTAACACTGGAATTGAGTTTTGGTGAAGTGCAGCACATTACCAGTGGTTTCAATTTAATGACGCAAATTCATGAGCAGACTTGTTTAAATAAACGCTGTCTTAACTATAAAGAACCCTTACCTCAACAACTACGCTGTCCCCTGTGTCGCAAACTTACCCGCAAAGCTGTAATTGTGAAAACTTTATCAGAAGAAAAGTTTAAGCAACCTTTCCGCACTCAGTTTTCCGCGCCAATGGTGAAAGTAACAATTAACTCCAGTGCGCGGGAATACATCCAACAGTTTGCTAAGGAAATTAGAACCAGTTTAACCCGCAGTAAAGAACCTATTCCTTCTGGTTATCAACAGTTGTGGGAATATTCCAGTACCTTCATTGCTATCCACAGCTTTGGACATCAAATTATGAGGGCGTTACAGCTTGTAGCTAAAGTTGACCCCAAACAGGTGAATTTTACTGTGGTGAAGGAGTTGGGGGACGGTAACAACTACACTGGTTATTTCTATGATACCAGTGATGGTGGGAATGGCGCGGCTGAAGCTGTGTTTAAACATTTGCCAAAACTTGCGGAGGTTGCGGGGGCGATCGCACGAGATTGTAATTGTAATACTGGTTGTGCTAAGTGTTTAATTCAACATGGCTGTCCTGATGGGAATACTGCTTTATTGAAGCAGATGGGTTTGGTGTTGTTAGATGCAGTTGGTATAGCTGAATAATTAATAACAGCAAGTAAAGGGTTAGTAGTTAGCTTTATTCGTCTTGATTAAACTGGGGTAATAGAGCCGCACAATAACAAAGTTTGTTATTTTCTGTTATTCCCAGTATAATAATTAATGGAAGCCTTTTTAGATAGAGGTTGCAAATGAACGTTTCTCTAACCACCGAACTGGAAAACTGGGTTCAATCTAAAGTTGAAAGCGGTATGTATACTTCCGCGAGTGAAGTAATTCGGGAAGGATTGCGGCTACTCAAAGAACAAGATACCTTGAAAGAAATACGTCTTGCTGAGTTACGGCGAGAAATTCAAAAAGGTATTGATAGCGGAGAATCTACACCCTTAAACATGAGTGAAATTATCGCCAAAGCAAAACAACAAAGGCAGGAGAAGCAGTCGTAAATAATGCCAAATATTCTGAAGAAACCCCTTGCCGAAGCAGATTTGTTAGATATTTGGAATTTCATTGCTAATGAAAGCCTTGAAAAAGCAGATATTTTCCTACAAAAGATAGAAAACAAGCTCAAAATTCTGGCAGAAAATCCTGGCATGGGTAGAAAACGTGATGAATTACTGCCAAATTTACGGAGTTTTCCAGTAGGAAGTTATCTCATTTTCTACCACCCTATCAACCAAGGAATTGAAGTTGTCCGTGTTTTGCATGGATCAAGGGATATACCCAACTTTTTTGTAGATGATTCCTTAGAAGACGAGTAAACAAGCCAATAGAACAATACAACGTTTAATTAAAAAAAATACTACAAAAAAGGCAGTAGCAGCGTTACGCTGCTGGGGAGAGATGTAATTTTCTCCCAATTATGCCAATAATTAACCTTGCTGATATTCAACGAATTAACAAAACACAGCAACAGCTTCTATTTCCTAACCAAAAACACCAACAAAATCACGCTGCTTTTGATTCTATCATAGCAGATAACTTTCAACTGGTGATGAAACAATTGTTTTTACAACTTCCTATACAACCTTTATTAAATGCCAATCCTCAAATTGCTCAATTAGTTAATCAAGTACAAGAACTTGCACCCGAACTTTTTCACCACCGGAGGAAGTTATTAGTTGATAACCCAGTCATTGCACCTCTGACAGTAAATAATGAAAATTACTTTATTCAAATCATCACAAATATAGCATTTAAACGGGGTATTCCCAGAATTTATGAATGGGCGGTGCGTTATCCTAAATTAAGCTGGCAAGACCGAGTAAAGTTGTGGACTACAACTGTTCAATATTCAGTTAACCCTAATCAAATACAACTTGTAATTGTAGCAGTAGACCCCGTAAAACCAGGACAAAGGATAGATATAAACTGGAATCAAAAATTGCATCAACAAACTGAAAAATGGTTAATCAAATTACTCAGTCAAACTCAAGATAATAATTTAATATCAAATCAGGTGAATCAGGAAATAACATCATCAATAATAAATTTAAACAATATTCCTGAAGTTAGAATTTAAGAGGCTAATGCCTCTCTCATTGGCAAATACAAATAACAATAAATGCCAATGAAACTCACATATTCTGAACATGGATGGCTACTACCAGAACTACTTAAATTAGACGATGAATATCAAGGTAGATGGGAACAATGGCGTTGGACAATGGAAACAGGGGAAATACCTAAAGAGATTCCACAAACTGAGTTTTTAGACTTAGGAAATACCCAAACTTTGCAGATGGTAAAAAACTGTCTGCAAGCTATTCCTCAAGGGAGTTGGGGTAGTCATTCCAGATTTATTCCCTATTTCACAAATTACTTACTTTACGCTTTAGGACATCCCAGCATTACAAAAAATCCTCCAGAACCAGAAGGATGCAATGGTGCAGAAAACCGTCTTGTTCAAGCATTGGAATTAAAGCTTTTAATTACTTGTCCCTTTGATTATTTAGGACATTTATTAGCTACTGAAGGTTACGGAAAATCAAAAGCTAAATTCTATCCTACCCCAATTTGGACAGCTAAAGCAATGGCTGTTACAGCCGTTTCTAGTGCTACTGCTGCACCTCCTTTTCATGTTTATGAACCAGCTATGGGTACAGGAAGATTAGCTTTGGAAATGTCTAACTATGCTGTTAGTTTGACAGGTTGGGAATGGGATGTACTGCTAATAAAGATAGCGAGTTTAAACTTTATGCTTTATGCTCCCTATTTTGCATTACCTATTCCTAGTTTGGGTGGAGATTTGGTTATTGGTAATACTCTAACAGGTAGCGGTGTTTCTTTTATCCGACCAAGTTTAAATTATGAAATTTCCCCATCAACACCTCAGCATCAATCATCTAATAGCTTGGTGATTAATGGTATCAAATACGAAAATAATCATACAGGAAATCAGTTGCAAGGAAGTTTATTCTGATGAAAGTAGAAATTAATGATTGGAAACAACTGTTCCAAATCTCTGCTAGTCATTCTCCTCTACCCATTTCTTTACCTACTATAGCACTTGCTAATCCTCCTTATTGCCAAATTAATTCTGCTGCTAATCAAGAACTATCTCGATTTGAAATGGCGTACAAATGGAAAGAACAAGAAAATGGCAGTTATATTATCACATCCAAATTGAGAAACAAAATAGAGCAGGAATGCTTGTTTGTAGAACAATGTTTAAAACAAGTACAACCTGGTGAAATAGTCTGTGTTTTACTATCTAATGGAATTCTTTCTTCATCTCAGCACGCATATTTTCGTAGATGGTTATTAGAAGAAATGGCTGTGTTAATTGCTTCTATCCAGTTACCACCAGAAAACTTTCAGGTAGAATGTGAATTAGGAATTGTCACTAGCTTTTTGATTCTCAAACGTAAAGGTGGTAATTTATCAGTACCAGAGGATTATCCTATCTTTATGGCAGTTGCAGATAAAATTGGTTTTGACAGTCGTGGTCGTCGGCTGTTTCGTCCTATAACCAAGGAACAAGCAAAGCGAGAAATTGATAGTGATTTACCAATAATTGTAGAGGAATTTAAACAGTTTATCAAAGAGGAGATAATCCCATGAAAAAACTAGATAAATATCGTCAAATCATCCGTGAATTATTAACAGCCCATGCTACCCCAAATGAGCCAAATATTGAATGTCAACTCATTCTTGATACAGAACATGATCATTATCAACTTCTCGATGTTGGTTGGCAAGATTTAAACCGCATTTATGCCTGTTACATTCATTTAGATATTAAAGATAACAAAATCTGGATTCAGCACAATATGACAGAAGCTGATATTGCTCAAGAGTTAGTGGAAAGAGGAGTTCCAGCTACAGATATTGTTTTAGGCTTGCATCCCCCATACAAACGTCCTTATACCAAATATGGAGTTGCTTGATCACCCCTCTGTTGTCACTTTTCCAAAATGAAAAGACGTAACTCTTATCAAAAAAGAGTTTTAATCTCGATTTCAATGTTATCTACTTCAACCTCTGCACAACCTCATACAATTTCTAGGGCTTCACGTCCACCAAAAACTGGTTTTTAATATCTTCAATCTCACAATCTCCAACTTGCCAGTAATCGTCCCGTCTTTTTTGATATAGATTATCCTAAATACTTAAAAACGATTCCAGTTAGACTTATGGATAACACACTGCAATTATTAACCCCTATACAACTCGGTACTTACACCTTACCGAATCGTCTGGTGATGGCTCCTTTAACCCGCTGTCGTGCTGCGGCTGGCAACGTTCCCTACGAACTCCATGCCACCTACTATGCACAACGAGCAACCGCTGGACTGATTATTTCCGAAGCAACCCAAGTCTGTCCCCAAGGACAAGGTTATCCCGCTACCCCCGGCATCCATTCAGCTGAACAGATTGCTGGCTGGAAAAAAGTTACCCAAGCGGTTCACGACAAAGGTGGTCGCATTTTTCTGCAACTCTGGCACGTTGGGCGCATTTCCCATCCTGATTTTCAGCCAAATGGTGAATTACCCGTTGCCCCTAGCGCGATCGCCCCAACAGGAGAAGTCGGAACTTACGAAGGCATGAAACCCTACGTCGCGCCTCGCGCCCTTGAACTCGAAGAAATTCCCAGCGTGATTGAACAATATCGTCAAGGTGCGAAAAATGCCCTGGAAGCAGGTTTTGACGGCGTTGAAGTACATGGCGCAAATGGTTATCTGATTGATCAATTTTTGCAAGACTGCACCAACCACCGCACCGATGCCTATGGCGGCTCAGTAGAAAATCGATCGCGCTTTTTGATGGAAGTTCTGGAAGCTGTGACTGAAGTCTGGGGTGGAGATCGCGTTGGTTTGCGATTATCTCCTTCTGGCAGTTTTAACGACATGGGTGACTCAGACCCCAAGACCCTATTCAGCTATGTTGTGCAGGAACTTAACAAATTTAACTTAGCCTACCTGCACCTCATCGAACCCCGTCTCGATGCGAGCCAAGATACCCTAGAACACCTCAGTAGCGACCTCACCTCTGGTTTTTTCCGTCCCCTGTTTACCCCTCTTCTGTCAAAATGGGGAAATGCAATACCTGAAAGGTTTACGGGGCTTTAGTTTTGACATTTTGTCCTCAAATTTTATTTTTTAATAAGAAATAAAGCGTCAAACCTTGATGAAATCAGAGTTACAAAAGATGAATTCGATTATTGTTTTCCAAGAGTGACAGAACAGGGTTACTCCCTTCCCACTCAAGGAATAGACAGAGGAACTAAAGCAAAAATGTGGTCTAAAGTTTTTAATATTTGCTCTGAAGTCATCAAAATTTTGACATCCTTTAAGATGTTCTCAATTTCGGCAATGGTTATATTTGAAGGTAAATGATGTAGCTTCTGTAATCTCAGGAGATGAATTTCATATTCTGCTAGATTAAAGTCGGGTGAATAAGCAGGCGTATGGATGAATTCTATAGCTATTTTGTCTCCTATCCCTGCATTTTGCAGATGCTCATTCAATAAATTTTTCATCTTCTGTTTATGAGTAGAGTTGTTATCCAGAGCAATAGATAGCTTCTCTATATTTTCTTTGTGAGCATCTTTACACAAATCTGCAAGGTATTGAGCCACATCTTCGGCTTTTGATTTAGGCTGTAACTGCAAGTAGATTTCTCCAGTTACAGCGTCAACCGAGATCATACCGTTGACTTTGTTTCTCTTCCTTTTTTCGTTACTAGAAATCTCTGGCTTGCTATTACGCTCAGCCCAAGCATAATACAGGCTCGGTCTGTCATAAACAGCAAACTCGTCATAAAATACTAGCCTCTGTCTAGGCTTTAGTTCTGCCAGTTTTTTTTTATTGTAACGACAAACTCTTTCTGAACTTTCGGCTCGCTATTTTCATAATCACGATGTGCTTTTTGATGTGATAGTCCCATCTCTTTGAGTATGTCATAGATGCGACTGTCTTTTAGCTCTATACCCCACCGCTGCTGTATAACTTCAATTATTATCTTCCCTGTCCATATCTGTCGGTCAATTCCATAGTCCGTTGGTTTCTCCTGCAAGAGCATTTTTTTTATCTGTTCTTTTTCTTCACAACCTAACCGCTGTATTCTCTTAGACTTTATTGGCGTGACTAGTGCCTTTAGCCCCCCTTGACAATACATATCAATCCAAGTGATTAAGCTCTGTCTTGCACAGCCAAGTTTATCCATCACTTCTTGTCTGGTTTTACCATCATGTAGACACTTGATTGCTTCTAACCGTCTTCTTATGTATTGCTGTTGATATTTGTAAAATAATTTTTGCCACTCTTCTTGTTCAAAACTCTTTCTACTTAGCTGTTCTGATCTAGTCATGAACTCCCCTCTACTTTATGTCTAATTCTACACTGGGAAGGGAGTAACAGCAAAATTATTGCCGCTGGCGGATTAAACCGTGAAATTGGCGAACAAATCATCTCCAAGGGCGAAGCTGATCTAATTGCCTATGGTCGCATCTATATTTCTAATCCTGACCTTGTGAAACGTTTTGCCCTGAATGCGTCGTTAAATCCCTATGATCGCAGTACCTTTTACGGCGGCACAGAACAGGGCTACACTGACTATCCCTTTTTAGAAGAAGCGTCAAAATAATTCGTAATTGATAATAATGCCTCCGGCAGGCTACGCCAACGTAATTCGTAATTGCAATTAGTGGAGGCTTGAACCTACCACTGATTGTAGACCACTAAATCTTTGATTTAGTGGAGGCTTGTACCCTCTTTAATTACGAATTACGAATTACGAATTAGTAATTATTTGGTCAACCTTGCAATCCGGGAGTTTGATAAACTCGTGATACAAAATTCTCCAAAACATCAGGTTCTTGATGATTACTAGACTCCTGTACTGTCGCCACATCTTCCTCTGGTAATGGCAACATCCTTCCTGCTTCCTCAATGCGGTCATACAATGCCTGGGTTAACATTTTAATATCAGGAATTGTCACCTGACTTTCTAATGCAAGTCTAACTTGTTTATCCCACAGATTCTCACTTTCTTTAGCTCGTTTTTCATCTGTTTTCGACACAGGAATAATTAAAGGATAAGGAATAGAAGCTTGTCCCCCTGAACCGTAGCCAGGGCTGGTAATTACACATTTACCTTGGGGAAATTTGAGAATTTCATCGGCACTGATAACAGGCATTTTTTGTAAATTCTCACTCCAGCTTATGGAACGGCTCATTTGTCCGCCCAAAGAACGTCCTGTAGTACGATTTTTAATTAATACTTCCTTTTCACCGTAGCGTTTTGAGTAATCTTCCGCCGTTTTGTAGTTACCAGGATTAAATAAAACATGGGTACTGCAAGCTGATGCGATCGCACTTCCCATTTTATCCCCATAAATATCGTAAAGCTGCTCTAAACTTTGAATACCCAAAATAAAACAAGCACCATTGGAACGGTATTCATTAATCCATTGTGGCAGTCTATCCAGCTTAATTGATGGTAATTCATCTAGGGAAATAATCAACGGGTCTTTACGGGGACGACTCAAATTACCGACAATCATTAAGTGCATTGCAGCTGCTAACAAGGGACCGACCACACTGCGACGTTCATCATCCAGCTTGAATACTACCATTTCTCTTCCTTCTAGCTGAGTGGGAATATCCGATTTACCGATGAATGCCCGCAGCAAATCAGCTTGAATAAAAGAAGAGAAAGTACCTGCGGCGGTGGTTAAAATCCCGGAAACGGTCTTTTCTGCATCTTTAGCACTCAAAAATTGAATAAACGAAGTGGCTACCCATTCGTCTAAGCGTTTTGACTGTACTGCATGGTCAAGACGTTGTACCAATTTTGGCAACCGCAACACTGCATACAGCATCGCCATATCTGGGTAAGGTGAACCCTTGACTAACTGTAATAGTGCTTTTGCTAACAAATCCCCAGCTTTAGCAAAGAATTCATCGCTTTTACCACCACTAGCAGCATTGCGGTTGATAACTTGGCCAATTTCCCCAGCCATTACCCCATCCCGCGCATCACGCATATAATCAAGGGGATTGATCACACCGCTAAACGCTTCACCGGGGGCAAATACTCGCACTTTATAGCCATACCTTGCAGCTAAGGGTGCGTGCAGTTGCATTTGCAGCCCCTTCTTATCGTAGAGTATAATCGGAAACCCTTGCTGCATAGCACTTTCTAGCATCCGGTCAATGGTTGAGTAAGTTTTTCCCGATCCAGGCGCACCTATTACCAGTGTTCCCCGTTCGGCATGAGGAAACCATACTGTAGGTGCTGCACCTAGCATGGTTTGGAGGTTAGCCATTAAACCCCGCCATTTACCTTTTGCCCAATAACGGGGTGTACCAGACCAGAGGGTAACTTTATTATGTTTGCGTTGTTTGAGTTGTTTAAGTGCGAGGTTAGTAGCTGCTAGTTTTTCGCTGATACCGCAGACTTTACCAGTGGTGATTTTACCTTTACCAGTACCACTGATTTGCAGCAGAATTAACACTACCAGTAGTCCACCTATCATTGTCCAGCCTTGGGGGTTGTTGTATTGTTGCAGGAATTTACTGAAGTCAATGCTGGCTAGTGTTGGTTGGTAGGATGGTAGGTTAATTAGTGCTGAGTGAGTGGTGAGATGGTGGGTTAGTAAGTTTTGCTGGTAAGGGTTCATGGCGGTTGTGTGTGGGTTTACCAGCAATTTTAGTGATCACGGTAGAGTTAGGGTATTAACCTTTTGGATATTTTTTTATAAAGAAATCGAGTGAGCAAAAACCACTGAAATAAAGTATCAAAGCATGGCAAATATACTTTGCTGTGCTTTAGACAATGGATGTAGGTGAGCGCAAACCCCCTTTAGGGTCAGTCTGTCAATGTTACTGTTAATTAACCCCACAGTAGTTAATGAAAAGTGGGGTTTTTAATTAATCTAAGACTCTGGTTTATTTTGTAACCATTGTTCTAAATCAGTGACAGTGGAGAAATCCAGGAGTGCTTCACTTAGTAATTCTAATTGATCAATGTCTAAGGTACGAATTGTATCAATTAATGATGATTCAATCTCACCAAATCGCCGATTTAGTAATCGAATAATTACTCTTTGTTCACCCCGTTCCATTGCTAATTCTTCTGTGGGACTAATGAATGGCATTTTCTTTTCCTCCTCTAAATGTTGGATTTTAGTTACTAATCCTCGTTGCAATTCTTTGGGTAATGACATCATTTTATCAATGATCTTAAATAGTTTAACAATTTGTTCTCTTGTTAAACCCCGCTCATAAAGTCCACGAATTAATGTCCATTTCCATTGCTCCCGTTCTGAAAAATTACCAGTGGTGGCTTTGGTTTTTAAATGTGCCATTACTATGATAGCAAAGGGATTATTGCTGGCTTCTAATTCAGTCCACCGTGATTCATAGTCTAGGAGTTTGGCAATGGGGAACTTCAAACTTAATTCGCAATCTAACATAGCTTGATGATAACTGTTTGGTCGCCAAGTGGAACTTGTGTCTCCTAAAATTGCTAAACCCACGACAAATTGATGGTAAAGGTCAAAGGCACGGTAATTATAAATGTACATCCGTTGTGCAAAATTCGCGTCATAATGACTTTGGACTTCAATATGAATTAAAATCCATATCTGTTGTTTGTCCAATAGCCACACTTTGTAAAGTTTATCTGCAATTCTTGTTTCTGTTTCTGATAACCCAGTAATTTCTTGCAGTTCTTTATCAAGTGGTTCAGGTTTTTGTGTCCAATCAATTGCTTCATAAACCGAAGGAAAGAAGAATGATAGAAAACTATCAAAATAGTTGTTTAGTGCTTCTTTCCAGGATTCATCGTAATTTGCAGTAATTTCATTTTTGGTCATAAAACGCTATGCTAATAATAGTTATTTCTACCTCAGTTTTTCTAATCTAATATGTTGTCTCTACTTAATATTTTAACATAGAATTGTTAATTGATAATAAATATTATATGTTTTAAATAAATCCATCACAATCTATGGCAATTGAAAATTTCCGTAAGTTTTGACCACAAACTACACCAATAAGTAGTCGTGCAAAATAGATTGTACTTTTGAGGGAGTATGATTTCAACCATAACATTGCCACATTAGTCGCCGTAAGGTTCATGATGACATGAGTTTAATGGCACTGACAACCTCCATTTCAACCATAACATTGCCGCAATGAGAATTTTCTAACTTGATGTTGCCGTAATTTTTCAGCATTGATAAAAATTTTTCTGTTTCACCCAGCTTGAATGATTGTTGAGTTTAAAATTTAATTGCTTCTATTTTTCAACCATCATCTTGCCGTTGCGATTTTCAACCATCACCTTGCCGTTGCGGCAATATTATGCTTGAAATCACAATCATATTCGCAGATAATCATAATTAACAACTAAATTTTGAGGCTAACGCCTCAGACATTGGACAATCATATTATACAGTTCAATGGTTAAATCAAGAGCTACAAACAACTCTCATCGCCCTAATCAATCTAGCAGCAAAACTACTGCTTCTCAACCTAAAACTTCAAAAGCTAAACCAAATGACACGGATGCTTATGACTTTGAAGGAGAAGAATTTGAAATAGACCCAGAACTATTTGATGATAATTATAACCAAGTCCGTAAACCGCTTCTTCCCTATGGCATTGTCGTTAACGATAAACCTGCTGGACTTTTGATTCCAGAAGACCAGTTAGAAAAAGCTGGTTGGATAGAAATGCCAACAGAAGATGACTTAACTACTGTCACTTTAACTGAAGATGTTACCGGATTATTAATTACTGAAGGTCGGTTACTGGTTTTAGGTTTTGCACCAGAATATATCCGCTATAAATCAGATGTGGAAGATGTGGGTGGTTCGTTTGTTGGACTTTATGATGACTACAGAAATAGTCTTGATAAAAGAACAATGGATGTCTGTTCAGAACACGCAATTATGTTTCTGGATGACAAAAACAAACCATTACATACTACTCCTATTGTAGTCCGATTTAAAAATGTGGCTCTTTGGAGTTTTAAATCAGTGCGTGAGGAGTTTTATCGTTCCTTAGAGAAAACCTTTGCTGATTATTTCCAAGTGCCATTTAGCGGTAAAAGCGATAAATGGCGAAGTTTAGGGGTGCTGGAAGTGGAGTTTAAAGCAGTTAAAGAAGGTGAAGGTAAGAATAAACACAATTGTTGCAAAACAGTAGCTTACACCAAACCTACAGTTGATAATTTCCCCCAACTGTATTTAGGTAAACCCGCAGCTAAAAATTTAGTTTGGCAACAACATGATGCGATCGCTGGTTTTAATGAACCACAATCTCTACCTGCTTTACCAGGAGAATCAACTTCTGTAGAGGTGGAAGTGCTACCACCAAACAAGAATAAAAGCAAAACTCAAACTGTCCGTAAGTCCAAAACTGCAACCAAAGCACCCCGGAAAATTCAAGTGGTTGAAGAAGAAGATGATTTCCTAGATGAAGATGATGATTTAGAAAACGAGTTGGATGATGATGATTTCGTTTTTGAAGACGATGACGAGTAGTTCAACGCTATTGAATCATCTGTTTTGAATAAGAAATCTACTGTAGTCAAAAACTATGGTAGATTTCTGATTATAAAAGCCAGACCTTATTATTATTTACAGTCATTTTGAGGTAAATAAGTAAGTGGGTATTAAAAATTGTCGTTATGACAAGGGAACAGAGAACAGGGAAGAGGTTTTGGGATATTTTACTTTTCGTTACATACTACTCTTCGAGAAGCTGCTGCTCGTCTACGGTTTTTTTCTGTTCACATACTTAGACAAAATATAGTAATTCCCATTCAAGTGAGAAGCAATAATAATTAAACACAGATGGACGCAGATAAACGCAGATAATTTTGTACTTAATTAGACTAGGAAATGTTATATTTAGTAATCTGTGTTATTTCCTTACTTGAATTTACGTTGGGAATTATAGTAGTATAGCAATAGATAAAATTGTTAGGACATTTTTCTATTTATTGTCTGTTCCCTGTTCTCTTTGAATTAAAATACAATGTCCTGACTAATATATCTGTTTAATCCTGATAAAAGGAAAAAATATAATTATGCAAATCACTATCGAGATTCCCGAAGATATTGGCAACCAACTACAACAAAACTGGCAAGACTTACCCCAAAAAATCCTAGAAACTTTAGCAATAGAAGCTTATCGGAGCGGTATTATGACTGCTGGACAAATTCAAGAGTTACTAAAATTTGATTCACTTTCAAAAACTCAAGTTTTTTTAAACCAATCTCAGGTATCTCTAAATTATACCCAAGAAAATCTAGGACAAGCTCAACAAACAAAGATGTTAGCTGATGATATTAAACAACTCCAACAAATCTGTATTGAAGAAGATTATTCCTTAGAAATTCCCTCTCGTCAAGACCGTCCTAATTCGTTTTTTTAATACCTGCAATGACTTTCTTATGTGATACTAATATCATTAGCGAATTAGTGCGACCTCAGCCTAATCCTGGTGTTTTAACATGGGTAAATAATTTGTCTTCGATAAATATTAGTGTAATTACTTTAGAAGAAATACATTATGGGTTAAAATCAAAACCTAATCTAAGAATGGCTCTATCGAACTTAGTATGCTAAACTAACAGGAACAGGGAACAGGGAACAGGGAACAGGGAACAGAAAGAATGTCAGATATTGAATAGGGAATAGGGAACAGGGAAGAGAAAGAATGTCAGATATTAATGATTTTAAAGACTTAATCCCACATTCCGCAGATGCAACCCAGATAATTGATATTTTTGAAAAATCCCAGCCAGAAAAATTTTATTTACCTAATTTTTCTGGCTGAGTTCAAATTTATAGTCCAAAAAATAGCGAGTATTACGAAAATAAATTTCACGATGTTTTAAAATAGATTCCCTGTTTCAATTAAAGCAGTCATTTCTGGTAAAATAAACATGAAAATTATAGCAAAGAATATTTCTATCTTCGCTTAAAATTTCTATTTACTAATTTTATCGAAAACTATCTGTATCTTTTTGGTCAAATAAACTTGCATCAAATAATTAGATAATATTTACTACAACTCTTTCCTAAATACCTAACAATCTTTTCACGTTCCTCTGTTAAATTACTCATTTGTTTTTGTCCATTTATGATTACCAAGTGTACAGCTTGAAACATCTGAAATACCCACCTCATTGTCGGTTTATTCGTGATTTTCTTAACTTGATTTCTAATCCCAGCATCAAATTTAGCTAGTTCTTGCCTTAACTTTCTTTGTGCAAGATTATAGACTAACAAACATAATCCCATTATCATGGCAATTGCTTCCACTCTTTCAGGTGTTTTCACAAATACGCTTGATGTAAAAAACAGCGGATCTTTCAAAAACCTAAATCCTCTCTCATTAGATTGTTGGGCTTTATATTCTTCTAATACCTGCTCATCACTTAATTCATTTTTATCTAAGATATTCGTCGCTAATATAAATCTCCCGGCTTTAATTTTTTCAGTTTCTATTGCTGATTCTGAAGTTTCTATCTTACCTGTAACTTGATATCTTATTTGATTGGGTTCGGCTAATTTATTTGGTCTACCTGCTGTTTTATATTCTGCCTTTTCCATGTATTCTATTTCTTTAATTTGGTGATATTTCCAGGACTTTGATAGTTTTTCTATTGCTATTTTAGCGTCTGGTTGACAAGCGAACTCTTGCTTGGATAGCTTTCTGAGTCCGGCTTCTGCTTTTTCTAACTGTTTTTTTACTTGTCTGTCTACTTGTTGGATACTTGATTTTTTTCTTAATTCACTTTCAACGATTATCCATCTTTGTTTTATGCCTCCATATTCTGATTCCCTCACCGCTATTCTATAGCCCTTTATTTGACTATTTTTCCATTCTGATTCTTTTATGTCTAAAATTTTATTCTGTGCTTCTTTGATACTTAATGGTACTCTTGTTATCCATTTTAATTCTCTCATTGCTGCTATGTTTTCTGCTGTATATAAGGCACTGTCTGCTACACTTATGCCCTCAAATGTCCATTGTTTTTTAAATTCTTTTAATCTCTCTACAAATACACTTTTATCATCTACATTTCCTGAGTCTACTTTTAAATATAATGGGATGTCTCCATCTCCTGTTACTATCATGTCTATGATAAATTGTTTCAGGTCTGGTCTTTTATCTCTTGAGTATCCATGAACTATTTCTATTGCTTTCATTTCTGGCTCTATTTCTAATTTGTTCTTTTCCATTTCTTCTGTCTCTTTTTTGTATTCTCCTTCTACACTCATCGAAGTTCCATCTAAATGGATGCTCTTGCTTTCTACTTGGAATTTATGGGCTGCTTTTATGGCTACTGTTGTAAATATTTTTGTTGTTCCTACTTGATAATATTTGTCTAGTTCTCTTCCTAGCTTGTCGTCGTTTAAATGTTCTGGTAATACTCCTTCTCCTATTAGATGTTCTGTTGGTTTGCCTACAAAAAATTCGTCAAATAGGTATAATGGGGCGCTTAAAAACCCTAATCCATTCAATATCATTGCTTTCATTACTTGTCCTGGTGTGAGATTTTCTTTTGTTTTTATTCCCACTATTTTATTCACTTCTTCTACCAATTCCATCTCATCTATTATTCCTGCTACTATTCCCAAATGATCTATATTTAGGATTTGCATGGCAACTTGAGACTCTTTCATGACTTTTCCTTTATCTATTTGATGTTTATTATTTTACGCTAAAATAGCCTGAAATTATTACTAGATAAGCGTTTCAGGTTTTGTATTTTTTACAATTCATAATTATTTAATCTGCTTCAATATCTGCGGAATGTGGGCTTAATGATTTGGCAAAAAGGGATGGATATTGCTGAAAAATGTTATTTTCTTACTAAACTTTTTCCTAAAGACGAATTATATGCTATGGTTCAGCAAATCAGAAGAAGTGCAGTATCCATTCCAGCTAATATAGCTGAAGGATATGGACGACGATATAGAGGAGAATATGTAAGATTTTTAAACATAGCGCAA